>NZ_DBGFPE010000014.1:0-114952 GCF_048526665.1 Candidatus Allofournierella excrementavium | reverse complement strand
GCGGCTTTAGCTCATCTGGTAGAGCGCCACCTTGCCAAGGTGGAGGTAGCGAGTTCGAGCCTCGTAAGCCGCTCCAAAAAACAGAACCGACTTTCTCCTCGGTTCTTATCTGGTGCCGTGGCCAAGTGGTAAGGCAAAGGTCTGCAAAACCTTCATTCACCGGTTCAAATCCGGTCGGCACCTCCAATTTCGCCGCAAACGTGTTTCGCGTTTGCGGCGTTTTTGTTGTCGCGCCAAGGCTTCTGTGTTATACTGAATCTTATGCAAGAAACTTTTTTTGAAAGGGGAGAGAGTATCAATGGAACGTCGGGATAAAATAAACTATTATCTGGACCTGGCCGAAAGCGTTTCCCAGCGCGGGACCTGCATGCGCCGGCACTATGGCGCGGTGATCGTGAAAAACGACGAGGTCATCTCCACCGGCTATGTGGGCGCGCCGCGCGGCCGCAAAAACTGCGATGACATGAAGGTCTGCATCCGTGAGAAGCTGAAGATCCCCCGCGGCGAGCGGTACGAGCTGTGCCGCAGTGTCCACGCCGAGGCGAACGCCATCATCAGCGCCTCCCGGGACAAGATGCTGGGCAGTTCGCTGTATCTGGTGGGCATCGACATGTCCACCGGCGATTACGTCAAGGATGCCAGCAGCTGCTCCATGTGCAAGCGCATGATCATCAACGCGGGCATTGAAAAGGTGTACATCCGTGACACCCGGAACGAATACCGAATGGTGCTGGTGCAGGACTGGATCGACAACGACGAATCCCTCGAGGGCGTGTTCGGATACTGATTGTGAAGGCGGTTTAGGGTTTTGAAGGATAACAAGCTGAAAACGATTTATGTGTGCTCCAACTGCGGCGAAAGCAGCCCCCGCTGGATGGGCCGCTGCCCCAGCTGCGGCGCCTGGAACACGATGGTGGAGGATGTGGTGGCGCCGGAACCCAAAGCAGCGGCCCGCAGCGCCTCTGCACGGCCTTCCGGCGTCACCAGCATCACAGCACGCCGCCTGTCGGAAGTGAGCACCACCGAGGAAAAGAGCCGCATCGTCACCGGCATTTCTGAACTGGACCGGGTGCTGGGCGGCGGCGTGGTGCTTGGCAGCGTGGTGCTGCTGGGCGGCGAGCCCGGCGCGGGCAAATCCACGCTGCTGCTGCAGCTCTGCGGGGCCATCAGCGACCGCTGTCAGGTGCTCTACATCACCGGTGAGGAATCGGTGCGCCAGATCAAGCTGCGGGCAGACCGGCTGCAGGTGCCTCAGCAGAACATCCATCTTGCCGCCGAGACTGACATCGATGACATCTGCGGCCTTATTGAGCAGACGAAGCCCGATTTGGTGGTCATCGATTCCATTCAGACCATGCACTGCAATGATGTGTCCAGTTCCGCCGGCAGTGTGTCTCAAGTGAAGGAGTGCTCGGCACGCCTTCTGACGGTGGCCAAGAGCTGTGAGATACCCACCTTCATCGTGGGCCACGTGAACAAGGACGGCGCCATCGCGGGCCCCAAGGTGATGGAACACATCGTGGATACGGTGCTCTATTTTGAAGGGGACAAGACCCTGCCTTACCGGGTGCTGCGGGCGGTCAAAAACCGCTACGGCTCCACCAACGAGATAGGCATGTTCGATATGACCGGCCACGGCCTGACCGAGATCGAGAACCCCTCCCAGGTGCTGCTGGAAGGCCGTCCCTTGGGCACCAGCGGCAACTGCGTGGCCTGTACCATGGAGGGCACAAGGCCCATCCTGAGCGAAGTGCAGGCGCTTGTGACCAAGAGCAGCTTCAACGTGCCGCGGCGCACCGCCAGCGGCTTCGACTTCAACCGCGCCAACTTGCTGGTGGCAGTGCTGGAAAAACGGGCGGGCTACTTCTTTGGCAGCCTGGATGTTTATCTGAACATCGTGGGCGGCCTGGAGCTGGATGAAACGGCCTGCGACCTGGCTGTTTGCCTTGCGATGGTCTCGTCCATGCTGGACAAGCCCATCGACGACAAAACGGTGGCCATCGGGGAAGTGGGCCTCGGCGGGGAAGTGCGCAATGTGACCTTTTTGGAGCTGCGCCTGCGGGAAGCCCAGCGCATCGGCTTCACCAAAGCCATCGTTCCGCGCCACAGCCTCAAGCAGCTGGACCCGAAAGAGTTTTCCGACATTGAGCTGGTGGGCGTGAGCTATCTGCGGGACGCCATCCAGGCCATCAAATAAAACCCATAAGAGCACCAGCCGCACAGTGAGACCTGTGGGACCGGTGCTCTTATATTATAAATATGAAACTGCCCGAACGGCACAGCTGCTGCCAATGAGCGATTGACGGCCCGGCCTTGACAAATCCTGCTAGGGAAGGTATACTGATTTCAATGGATGCAATTTCGCTAAATAAAAATTTAGCGAAATTGAGGGGAGTGCAAAACAGGGGCATCCACCGCAAACCAGATTATGAGCACCTACATCGACACCATGCACCCGGAGCGCCACGCGCCTTATGAAGACATCCCGCGGGACGTGCGCGACTTCCTGAATTACCTGGGCGCCATTCTCAACCGATCACCTCGCACGGTCAATGCCTACTACATCGACCTGCGCCTGTTCTTCAAGTTCCTTCTGCGTGAGCGCGGCTCTGTGCCTGCGAACTGCGAATTTGACGATATTGACATCCGAGGCATCGACACTGCCACCATCGGCAGCGTGACCCAATCGGAGATCTATGAGTATCTGTATTTCTTGAAGAACGAGCGTCAGAACGAACCGGCAGCCCGGGCGCGGAAACTCACCAGCATCAAAAGCTTCTATCGCTTTATGACCGTGAAATCCAATCGCCTTTCGGAGGACCCTGCCAAGGACATCTCTGTTCCAAGCCTTAAAAAGGCGCTGCCCAAATATCTGTCGCTGGAAGAAAGCATTGGCTTGTTAAAAAATATACAAAGTGACTTTTACGAGCGCGACTTCTGCATCCTGACCCTGTTTTTGAACTGCGGCATGCGTTTGAGCGAGCTGGTGGCCATCGATTTGAAGGATTTTCAGGAGGACACGGTCCGCATCGTGGGCAAAGGCAATAAAGAGCGGCTGGTCTACCTCAACGCCGCCTGCCTGGATGCGCTGAAGCACTACCGTGCGGCCCGGGCAGCCCTCGGAAACCTGCAGGAACCGCAGGCGCTGTTTGTATCCAAGAAGACCGGCAAGCGGCTGAGCGCGCGTCGTGTGCAGCAGATCGTTGACCGCTGCCTGCAGTCTGCGGGGCTTTCCGGCAAAGGCTATTCGCCCCACAAACTGCGCCACACCGCGGCAACGCTGATGTACCGCCACGGGAACGTGGATATGCTGGAGCTGAAAGAAATTTTGGGGCACGCGCATGTGTCCACCACAGAAATCTACACCCACATCAACACCGAAAAACTGCGCAAGGCGGCGAAGTCCACTCCCCTGTCCAAAATCTCCTACATGGAGCCTGAAAAGCCTTCCGTGACATCAGAAGAGGCCGCCGAAGACCAGCGTCAGGAGGACTGAAAGCCCGCACACCAGCATGGAAACAAAACAGATGGTCAGATAGCGGTGAATCAGGCAGCGCGAGGCTGCGCCAAGCCCGCTTCCGCCCTGACCGAGACAGCAGCGCAGAAGACCGCAGGAAACATGTAAGGCGAAAGCGCTTAACAGGATCACGAACAGGCTGCCCAGCGTTTCCGGGAGCCAGAAGACCAACGCTTGCAGCACAAGACCTTTGGCGGCGCCCAGCTGTTGGTACAACAGTGCGGTGAAAATGCCCGCTCCTGCGCCCTTGAGCACCATCGTGATGGGAATGAGGCCGATGCCGAGAACACAGAAGCCAGCGATGAGCACCAGAGACAGCTGGCAAAACAGCGACAGAAAGCCCACGCTGAACACCATCGCGGCGTTTCCAGCGGTCCGCAGACCCAGGTCGATGGAAGCAAAATAACGGGCGTAGGTCAGCAGCGGTTCGCTCAGCATCCGGCTGCACAGCGAGCCTGCCGCAAGACCGGCCAGATAAAGGCAGCCCATCACGCAGGCGGTGCGCAGTGTCCGGGAGGGCCTTGACTGGGTGACGATGCGCGCTTTATGCGCGGTCGGCACGTCGGATGTTTCATAGACCGTTCGGGGCATGCTTTCAGGCCGTCTCCCGCTCTGCACCGTGCCGGTGGTGTGCTGCTCTTGGCCGAACGCACTCTGGCGATGCGGTGCAGCGCCGTTCTGGGTTTGGAAAGGCGCGGAGGAAGGCTGCAGTCGGGCCGCCGAATAAGGCGCGGGGTCCTGAAGTTTTTTCTCCCGCGGCGTGGGAGTGCTGTCTGCTGGTCGATACGTCCACATAGCTTGTACCTCTTTTTGAGCGGTGATAGAACATGATATGCGGCTTGGCCGCGATATATGAAAAAAGCTCCGCATCAATGCGGAGCTTTTTTGTCAGGCCGGGCGGCGGATGCGCTTTCGTTCGGCCAGAAGAATGCCAAGATACCCGCCGAAGCAGCCCGCAAGGATGTAGCATACCAGCTTGATGCCGGCCATGGCGGTGAAGTCGAACTGCCCGTTCAGCAGTGCGGCGGCCAGATAGATGAGATAAAAGACCGTTCCGGTGCAAAGCCCGCAGAACAAGCCATTCTTTTTGAAGCTGCGAGCCAGGATCATTCCGCAGACAAAGCAGCCAAGGCACACGGCGCAAGTGGCCATGGGAACGGCAGACCAGGCGGGCAGCTGAGTCTTGGTGTAGAGCCAGCTGCACAAGAGCAGGACGAGAAATGTAACGGCCGTCCCGGTGACGCCTGCGATCAAAATCTTTTTCAAGGGCTCCGTGCCGGCATTCTGCCCGGCTTTACGGCCCGTTTTTTGCTGTTTTGACATAAAAAAGCACCTCCCTGCACACTAAACAGTATGCAGGGAGGCGTTGTTTTAGTCCGAAGAGATCACTTCTGGGCAGGAGTCTCCATATCCAGCTTGGTCACGGCCTGCACGGCGGCGCGGCGGAAACGGATCTTGGTGCGGTCGCTGCCGGTCTCCAGCACGAAGGTGTCCTCCTTCAGGGCGATCACGCGGCCCACGATGCCGCCGATGGTGGTCACCTCATCGCCGATCTCCAGCGAATTGCGCATCTCGGCGTCCTTCTTCTGCTGCTTCTTCTGGGGACGGTACAGCAAAAAGTACATCACCGCGAACATGATGACCAGCATGACGATCATGCTGATGTTGCTCATGGTGGTGGAATCCATACTGCTGCTCAGAAACTGAATGTTCATCGTTTTGTTTAACTCCTCTCGAAATCCGGGATCGTATTAAAACCAATTATAACGGATATGCACGCATTTTGCAAGTGAAACCGGCGTTAAATGCGGGTGTCCAGCAGAGTTACATACCGGTCATGGAACGATTCAAAGGTCCCGGCGTCCAGTTCGGCCCGGATGCGCTCCATGAGATGGTTGTAGAAATAGAGGTTGTGCATCACGGCGAGGCGCATGCCCAGCATTTCGTCGGCTTTGAAGAGGTGCCGCAGATAGGCGCGGCTGAAGTTGCGGCAGACGGGGCAGTCGCACTCCGGGTCGATGGGGCGCTCGTCCTTCTCGTACTTGAGGTTCTTGATGTTGATGATGCCGCTCCAGGTGTTCAGATGGCCGTGGCGGGCGTTGCGGCTGGGCATGACGCAGTCGAACAGGTCCACGCCGCGCCACACGCCCTCGATGATGTTGCCGGGCGTGCCCACGCCCATCAGATAGCGGATCTTGTCCTTCGGCGCAAAGGGCTCCACTGCGGTGATGATGCGGTACATCTCCTCCGCGGGCTCCCCCACCGCCAGACCGCCGATGGCATAGCCGTCCAGGTCCATGTCCGCGATGGTTTTCATGTGCTCCACCCGCAAATCGTCAAAGGTGCAGCCCTGGTTGATGCCGAACAGCAGCTGGTGCGGATTGGTGGCGAGACCTTCATTTTTCAGTCGTGCCATCTCCGCCTTGCAGCGGGCCAGCCAGCGCACGGTGCGCTCACAGCTGGCCTTTGCATAGTCGTACTGGGCAGGGTTCTCCACGCACTCATCGAAGGCCATGGCAATGGTGGAACCGAGATTTGCCTGGATCTGCATGCTCTCTTCCGGGCCCATGAAGATCTTGTGGCCGTCCAGATGGGAATGGAAGGTCACGCCCTCTTCGGTGATGTTGCGCAGCTTGGCGAGACTGAACACCTGAAACCCGCCGCTGTCGGTGAGGATGGGGCCGTCCCAGCGGGTGAACTTGTGCAGGCCGCCCAGCTCTGCCACCAGCTTATCCCCCGGACGCAGGTGCAGGTGATAGGTGTTGCACAGCATCACCTGGCAGCCGATGTCTTTCAGGTCAAAGGCGGACAGACCGCCCTTGATGGCGGCGGCGGTGGCCACGTTCATGAACGCAGGCGTCTGCACCGTGCCGTGCACCGTTTCAAACTGCCCCCGGCGTGCGGCGTGCTCGGTTTTGATCAAGCGGTAAGGCATGTGTAAAGTTCCTTTCTTTTACAGGATAAGCATGGCGTCGCCAAAGCTGAAAAAGCGGTATTTCTGCTCCACAGCCTCTTTGTAGGCGGCCATGGTGCGCTCATAACCATAGAAGGCGCTGACCAGCATGATGAGCGTGCTTTCAGGAAGATGGAAGTTGGTGATGAGGCCGTCCATGCAGCGGAATTCGCAGCCGGGATACAGGAAAATATCGGTGTCGCCGCTGCAGGCACGGATCTCACCGTATTTGGCCGCCACCGACTCCAGCGTGCGGCAGCTGGTGGTGCCCACGCAGATCACCCGGCCGCCCCGGGCCTTGGTCTCGTTGATCTTGCGGGCGGTCTCCTCACTGACACAGTACCACTCGGAGTGCATCTGGTGGTCGGCGATGTCATCCTCCTTCACCGGGCGGAAGGTGCCAAGGCCCACGTGCAGGGTCACCTCGGCAAAATCCACGCCTTTCTGGCGCAGGCGGTCCATCAGTTCCGGCGTGAAGTGCAGGCCGGCGGTGGGAGCGGCGGCGCTGCCCAGTTCCTTGGCATAGACGGTCTGGTACTGGCTCTGGTCCTCCAGCTGGCGGGTGATGTAGGGCGGCAGAGGCATCTTGCCGAACTCATCCAGCTTTTCGTAGAGGGTCTGGGTGTCGTAGAAAAACTCCACAAGCTTGTTGCCGTCTTCCATCGTTTCCCGGATGACCGCCCGCAGGCTGCCATCGCCAAAGATGACCTCGGTGCCGGCCTTCAGACGCTTGCCGGGTTTTGCCAGGCACTCCCAGACGTCACCCTTCACCTGCCGCAGCAGCAGAATTTCGCTTACCGCGCCGGTCCCGGCCTTTTCGCCCACCAAACGGGCGGGCAAAACTTTGGAATCGTTCACAACCAGAAGATCGCCGGCATTTAATAGGTCAGGCAAATCGTGAAACACCTGATGGCGGATCTCATCACTGCCGCGCTTCACGCACAGCAGGCGGGCGGAATCCCGCGGATCGGCGGGTTCCTGCGCAATCAGTTCATGGGGCAGGTCGAACCAAAAATCTTTTTTCAGCATGGAGTATTGCCTTTCTTGATAATTGACATTGCTTCACGGCAATGCTATAGTAAAGACATGTTTTAAGGTGTTGGTGCGCTGTGCACGCTATGCAATCTAATTTATTATATTGCATACATTGCCGGTTTTCAAGCCGGTTTTTTTTATACACCCGGCACCGGCGAACACAAGAGGGCTTTGCGGAAAGGAACGAGTGAACTATGAAACAGTATCAAGTGGGCGTTGTGGGCGCCACCGGCATGGTCGGCCAGCGTTTCGTGTCTCTGCTGGCGCAGCATCCCTGGTTCCATCTGGCCGTGGTGGCGGCTTCTCCCCGTTCGGCGGGCAAGACCTACGAAGAGGCCGTTGGCAGCCGCTGGGCCATGCCTGACCCCATGCCGGAGCAGGTCAAGAATATGGTGGTGCTGGATGCCTCCCATGTGGAAGAAGTGGCCTCCAAAGTCGATTTCGTGTTCTGCGCGGTGGATATGAAGAAAGAGGAGATCCGCGCGCTGGAAGAGAGCTACGCCAAGGCGGAATGCCCGGTGGTCTCCAACAACAGCGCCCACCGCTTCACCCCTGACGTGCCCATGGTGGTGCCGGAGATCAACCCCGAGCACCTGGACGTCATTGCAGCCCAGCGCGCGCGCCTGGGCACCAAAAAGGGATTTGTGGCGGTGAAATCCAACTGCTCCCTGCAGAGCTATGTGCCTGCCCTGCACCCGCTGAAAGACGAATTCGGTCTTTCCAAAGTGCTGGTGTGCACCTATCAGGCAATCTCCGGCGCCGGCAAGACCTTTGCCACCTGGCCGGAGATGGTGGACAACTGCATTCCCTACATCGGCGGCGAAGAGGAAAAGAGCGAGCAGGAGCCGCTGAAGCTGTGGGGCAAGGTGGAGAACGGCGCCATTGTGCCGGCTGCCTCCCCTTCCATCACCGCCCAGTGCCTGCGCATCCCCGTGACCGACGGGCACATGGCCGCTGTGTTCATGAGCTTTGACAAAAAGCCCGCCAAGGAAGAGATCCTGGACCGCTGGGCGAACTTTGAGGGCGAGGCCCAGCGCCTTGCGCTGCCCAGCGCCCCCAAGCACTTTCTGCATTACTTTGAAGAGAACGACCGGCCGCAGACCAAGCTGGACCGCAATCTGGAGAACGGCATGGCAGTTTCCATCGGCCGTCTGCGCCCGGACACCCAGTATGACTACAAGTTCGTCTGCCTGTCCCACAACACCCTGCGGGGCGCTGCGGGCGGCGGCGTGCTGCTGGCGGAACTGCTTGCCGCCAAGGGCTATTTTGACTAAAAGGAGTTGAGCGCAATGAAAACGCCGATTTTCACTGGAGCCGCTGTTGCCATCATCACCCCCATGCTGCCGGACGGCAGTGTGGACTACAAGGGCCTGGCTGATCTGATCGAGTTCCAGATCAAAGGCGGCACCGATGCCGTTGTGATCTGCGGCACCACCGGCGAGTCCGCCACTCTGAAGGACGACGAGCATCTGGAGTGCATCCGTGTGGCGGTGGAGACCGCTGCCGGGCGCATCCCCGTCATCGCGGGCACCGGCTCCAACTACACCGAGCACGCGGTGGAGATGTCCAAGGAGGCCAAGGCCCGGGGCGCGGACGCGCTTCTGTTGGTGACTCCTTACTACAACAAGACCACCCAGAGGGGTCTCGTTGCCAGCTTCAACACCATCGTGGACGCGGCCGGTCTGCCGGCCATCCTCTACAATGTGCCCTCCCGCACCGGCGTGAACATCGAGTCCGCCACCGCGAAGGAACTGGCCAAGAACCCGCTCATCTGCGGCATCAAGGAAGCCAGCGGCAACATCAGCCAGATCGCCATGACCGCCGCGCTGTGCGGCGATGAGCTGCCCCTCTATTCCGGCAACGACGATCAGGTGGTGCCCATTCTGGCCCTGGGCGGCAAGGGCGTCATTTCGGTGGTCTCCAACGTGGCGCCGGAACCGATGCACCGCATGTGCCAGCTTTGGTTCGAGGGCAAGACGAAGGAAAGCCTGGACCTGCAGCTGCAGCTGATGGGCCTTTGCAAAGCGATGTTCTGCGAGGTGAACCCCATCCCCGTGAAGGCTGCCCTGGGCATGATGGGCCTTCCGGCCGGGCCCTGCCGCCTGCCGCTGGTGCCCCTGAGCGACGACCACGCCGAACAGGTGCGCCGGGAGCTGCAGAACGCCGGCCTGATTTAAAAGGAACACCAAAAGGCCCGCGCGTTTTTTGCGCGGGCCTTTTGTAAAAAGAACAGGAGAAAGATATCATGACCCGCATTATCATTCAGGGCATCAACGGCCGCATGGGCAAGGTCCTGTGCGAGCTGATCGAACAGCGTGAGGACTGCCGCGTTGTGGGCGGCGTGGACGTCACCCCTCAGAGCGGCGCCATCCCCGTGGCGGCGAGCCTGGAGGAACTGAACGTGGAGGCCGACGTGCTCATCGACTTTTCCAGCCCCGCGGCCACCAGGAACGCTCTGCGCTTCTGCGCTAAGAATGCACTGCCCTGCGTCATCTGCACCACCGGCCTGGACGAGGACACCGAAAAGCTGCTGACCGAGGCCAGCACCCGCTGCGCCGTGTTCAAGAGCGCGAACATGTCCATGGGCATCAACCTGCTGGCCCAGCTGGCACAGCAGGCCGCCACGGCCCTGGGGCTGGACTACGACATCGAGATCATCGAGAAGCATCACCACAACAAGCTGGACGCGCCCAGCGGCACCGCGCTTCTGCTGGCGGATGAGATCAACAAGGTGGCCAGCGAGCCCTACGAATACGTCTATGACCGCCACAGTGTGCGGCAGAAGCGCTCCCCCCGTGAGATCGGCCTGCACTCGGTGCGGGGCGGCAGCATCGTGGGCGAGCATGAGATTTTGTTCTGCGGGCCGGATGAGGTCATCACCCTGAGCCACAGTGCCGGTTCCCGCCGTGTGTTTGCCAACGGCGCGGTGAATGCTGCGGTGTTCCTTGCGGATAAAGGCCCTGGACTTTACACCATGAAAGACCTGATGAAGGAACTTCTGTGAGGGAAATACCATGAAGAAACGACTGATCGTTCTGGTGCTTGCCATTCTGGCACTGCTGATGATCGTTCCTCTGCTGGACAGCGCGGTCGATTCGGTGCGGGATGCGGCCTCCCAGGCGCAGCCTGACCCCACGCCTGCTCCCTCCCCTTCCCCCACGCCGGAGCCGACGCCGACTGTTTCCACGGTGCGCTTTTCCGCCACAGGCGATAACCTCATCCATACCGGCATCTACAACCAGGCGGCCCGCAGAGCCCAGGCGGAGGGCAAAGAGGGCTACGATTTTTCCTTCTGCTACGATGCGGTGCGGGATTTTTACGCCGGTTTTGACGTGAACTGGATCAACCAGGAAACGCTGGTGAACGATGAACTGGAGCCTAGCAGCTATCCATGCTTTTCCACGCCGGGCGATATGGGGCGCGAGCTGTACGACACGGGTTTCAGAGTGTTCAGTCTGGCGAACAACCACACCTATGACAAGGGCGCCGAGGGCATTGCCGCCACCAGACGGTTCTGGTCCAGCCTGCCGGAAGATGCAGTCACCTGCGGACTGTACGCGGGCGAAGAAGACTACGACAACATCGTGATCCGGGAGACCAATGGCATCCGCATTGCCTATCTTTCTTATACAGAATTCACCAACGGCATCCCCACTCCCTCAGGAGCGGAAGCGAACCTCATTTACACCAGCCAGACCGACGTGATACAGCACCAGATCGAACTGGCCCGCCAGCAGGCGGACTTTGTGGTGGTGGGTGTTCACTGGGGCGTGGAGGGCAGCCACAAAGCCACCGATGCCCAGCGGGCGCTGGCCCAGCAGATGGCCGACTGGGGAGCCGGCGTGGTCATCGGAACTCACCCCCATGTGGTGCAGGACGCACAGTGGCTCACTGCGGCGGATGGCCGCCAGGTATTTGTGGCTTATTCCCTGGGCAATTTCCTGAACGCCCAGTCCACGGCGGACACGATGATCGGCGCGGTGCTGAGCTTCACACTGGAAAAGACCACCCAGCCGGACGGAAGCAGCGAGACGGTCCTGAAGGACCCGATGCTGCATCCCACGGTGAACCATTACGGCCAGAACTATTCCCAGATACGCATTTACCTTTATAAGGACTACACCGACGAACTGGCCCAAAGCCACGGTGTGCGGGAGAACTTCCCGGACTTCAGCCGCAGCTACATAGAATCGGTCCTGCGGAACAACATCGACAACCAATTCCTTGATCTATAAAAATGGAGGCAGAGCAATATGTACGGCATCTCCCAGCTTTCCAGTGAACAGAACATCATGGTGGTGGCCTTCCCTGCCGTGCGCCAGAGCGAGGGCGGCCCCGCGGGGTACCTCTCCCCCTTCGCGGCGGCCGGGGTCAATATGGACATGATCTGCCAGGGTCTGCCCCAGGGCGACGTGGCGGCCATGAGCTTCACCACCTCGTATGATAACTGGTCCATCGTGATGCGCACTCTGCCCCAGGTCACGGCGGGTAAAAGCGGCCCTGCTCCGCTCATCAGCGGCGGTTACACCAAGCTGACCCTCTTCGGGCAGGACATGCCGAACCTGTGCGGTGTGGCTTCCAGGGTGATGGAGGTCATGGCAGAGGCCCGGGTGCCCATCCACCTCATCACCACCAGCTCGGTGGATATTTCCCTGCTGGTGGCCGCTGAGGATGAGGACACAGCCCTGGATGCGCTGCGGCAGGCATTTGAACTGTGACCGGTCTTGAAATCAAAAAAGGAGCACTGTCATTTTGACAGTGCTCCTTTTAGTTTTATTGCATCACAGCTGCACCTTGTGGTAGACCTTCTTGCCCTTCTTGATGACCACGCCGGCGGCCAGAGCCTCGGCGCTCACGGTCATGGTGGGGTCGGTCACCTTCTCGCCGTCCAGCAGAACGCCGCCCTGCTGGATGAGCTGGCGGGCCTCCCGCTTGCTGGGGACCAGTTTCGCGGCCAGCATCATGTCCAGAATGCCGATCTTGCCGTCGGTGAGCTGGTCGGCGGTGAGGGTGGTGGAGGGCATGTTGGCCGCGTCCGCGGAGCCGCTGAACAGGCCGCGGGCGGTCTCCTGGGCCTTGCGGGCCTCCTCTTCGCTGTGTACCAGCTTGGTGAGCTCGAAGGCCAGGATCTCCTTGGCCTTGTTCAGCTCGCCGCCCTGCCAATGATCCATCTCGTCGATCTGCTCCAGAGGCAGGTCGGTGAGCATCCGCAGGCATTTCAGCACGTCGGCGTCGTCCACGTTGCGCCAGTACTGGTAGAACTCGTAGGGGGAAGTCTTTTCCGGGTCGAGCCAGACGGCGCCCTTCTGGGTCTTGCCCATCTTCTTGCCCTCGCTGGTGAGCAGCAGGGTGATGGTCATGGCGTAGGCGTCCTTGCCCAGCTTGCGGCGGATGAGCTCGGTGCCGCCCAGCATGTTGGACCACTGGTCGTCGCCGCCGCACTGCAGGTTGCAGCCCACGGTCTGGAACATGTGATAGAAGTCGTAGGACTGCATGATCATGTAGTTGAACTCCAGGAAGGACAGGCCCTTCTCCATCCGCTGCTTGTAGCACTCGGCCCGGAGCATGTTGTTCACCGAGAAGCAGGCACCCACTTCGCGCAGCAGCTCGATGTAGTTCAGCTTCATCAGCCAGTCGGCGTTGTTCAGCATCAGAGCCTTGCCCTCGGAAAAGTCGATGAACTTGCTCATCTGCTTTTTGAAGCACTCGCAGTTGTGCTGGATGGTCTTCACGGTCATCATGGTGCGCATGTCGGTGCGGCCGCTGGGGTCGCCCACCATGCCGGTGCCGCCGCCGATCAGGGCGATGGGACGGTTGCCCGCCTTCTGCAGCCGGCGCATGAGCATCAGGGCCATGAAGTGGCCCACATGCAGAGAGTCCGCCGTGGGGTCAAAGCCGATGTAGAAGGTGGCTTTGCCGTTGTTGATGAGGTCCTTGATCTCTTCCTCATCGGTCACCTGGGCGATAAGCCCGCGGGCGACCAGCTCGTCGTAAATGGTCATGCTTTCTGTTTCCTCCTTTGGTTTGCGGGCAAAGGGCATAAAAAAGCCCTCTGCCAAAATGAATTGGCAGAGGGCGAAACTTCGCGGTACCACCTCTGTTCGCCGCCCTCCTCGCGGAAGACGGCCTCGGCGGGTGCACAATAGACACCCTTGCGCTGTAACGTGCGCACTACGGCGCGGCCTACCGGGCGCAAAACGCGCTGTTCAGCCTGCTGCTCCGGGATGTATTCGCCCTTGCGCACGCTTCCCTTTTCACCAAACCAGGGCTTCTCTGTGCCGCGCTTTCAAGGGGTACTGGTTCCCTTCTTCGCATTTGATACTGTACAGTATACCTGTGCCTTTTCCCTTTGTCAAGGGGCCAGGCCAAGCATTTCCCGGGCGTTGGCCAGGGCGATGGGCGTGATCTGGTCGCCGGAGATGATGCGGGCCAGTTCCCGCACCCGGCCGTCGCCGTCCAGCGGATAGAGCTTGGTGAAGGTGCGCTCGCCTTCCACGTTCTTCTGGATGAGCAGGTGCCGGTCCGCCAGTGCCGCGATCTGGGCGGTGTGGGTGATGCAGATGACCTGCCGGCCCGCGGAGGTCTGCTTAAGCATCTGGCCGATGCGTCCTGCCGCCGAGCCGGACACGCCAGTGTCGATCTCGTCGTAAATGACGGTGTGAATGGCGTCCTTTTCCGCCAGCGCGCTTTTGAGCGCCAGCATGATGCGGCTCAGCTCGCCGCCGCTGGCGATCTTGGCCAGAGGCTTCGGCGTTTCGCCGGGGTTCGGGGAGATGTAGAACTCCAGCGTGTCCTGCCCTGCCCCGGCCAGCGGCCCGCGGCTGTGCTGCAGCGCAAAGCGCACGCCCGGCATGTTCAGAAAGGTACAGGCCTCCACCAGCTTCTTTTCCAGGTCGTTGAACGCGTTCAAACGGGTCTGGGTGAGGGCTTCCGCCTTTTCCTTGGCCTGACGGTAGAGCGCCTGTTTTTCGGAATTCAGCTTGGCCAGGGTCTCGTCCGACTGCTCGATGCTTTCCAGTTCCTCCCGGGCTGCCTGCCCGTGCTCCAGAATTTTCTCCACCGAGCCGCCGTATTTCTGCTTGAGACGGTAAATTTCGTCCAGACGGGTCTCCACCCGGTCCAGTTCGGCAGGGTCCATGCCGTAGCTTTCCAGCCGGTCGGCCAGGTCGGTGGCCAGCTCCCGGGCGGTGTAGTAAAGGTCGTTCAGCCGCTCACAGGCGTTTTGCAGCGATTCATCCAGCTGGGCGGCTCCTTCCAGCTGCCCGGCCGCGTCGCCCAGAAGGTCGGCGGCTCCGCCAAAGTCATCGCCCCCTGCAAGGGCGTTGTGGGCGGCGCTCACCTGCTCCAGAATGGTCTGGGCGTGGCTGAGCACCTGCCGGCGGGCGGTCAGCTGCTCTTCCTCCTCCGGCTGCAGCGCGGCAGACTCGATCTCGTCCACCTGGAAACGAAGCAGTTCCAGCCGGCGCTGCTTCTCCTCTTCGTCCATCTGAAGGGCGTCCGCCTGCCGCTTGACGGCGATCAGCTGACGGTAGACCTGCCGGTATGCAGCGTATTCCTTCTCGTTCTGCGCATACAGGTCCAGCAGCGCCAGATGGCGGGAGGGGTTGGTCAGGTTCTGGTTGTCGTGCTGGCCGTGGATGTTGATGAGGCCGGCGGAAAGGTCCCGAAGCATGGCCGCGGTGGAAGGCATGCCGTTGACCCGGCAGTTGCTCTTGCCCTCGGCGCTTATCTCACGATAGAGCAGCAGCTCGTCCCCCGCCTCATAGCCGGCCTGTTCCAGCTGGCTGCGCACGGCCTCGGGCAGGTCGGTGAAGGTGGCCCAGATGCAGGCCTTGCCCGCGCCGGTACGCACCAGGTCGCGGCTGGTGCGGTTGCCCAGGATGGCGTTGATGGAGTCGATCAGGATGCTTTTGCCTGCGCCTGTCTCGCCGGTCAGAACATTCAGACCGGGCGAAAACTCCGCTTCGGCCTTTTCGATGACCGCAACATTTTCGATTTTCAGATTTTTCAGCAAAGCCCTTCGGCCCCCTTTTCCGTTCTGCGCGGCCGGGCCGGTCAGTGACGGGTGATGTATTGCTGCAGTTCAGCGCAAATGGCCTGGGCCGCCTCCGGAGTGCGCATCAAAGCCAGGAAGGTGTCGTCGCCCGAAAGGGTGCCGATGACATCGCAGTCCCACTGCATGGAGTCGAACAGTTCGCAGGCGGCGCTGGCCATGCCGGGATAGCAGCGCACCATGACGGTGCATCCCGCCCAGTCCGCCTTGAGAACGGATTCCCGGAAAATGGTCTCGAACCGCCCCTGGGAATGCCGGGCCCCTTTGGCGGAAGCGCTGGACACATAGCGGTATTTGCCGCCGCCCACCGCCGCCTTCACCAGATGAAGCTGCCGGATGTCCCGGGAGACGGTGGCCTGCGTCACCGAAAAGCCTGCCTCATTCAGGTGCTCAAGCAGGTCCTCCTGCCGGTCGATGGGATACTGCTCGATCAGTTCCAGAATCTTTGCATGTCGGTCATTTTTCATTTGAATCACCTGCCGCGAAGTTTTTTATCGATGGCATCGAACTGGTCTGTGCCATTAAAGGTTATCAGCTTTACAGACTTTTCGGAAAGCCCTGCCCGCAACTCTCCGCCCGCGGAAAGCTCTATCTCCCGCTCGCCGTCAGAGCTGATGAGGATGGGGCCGCGCTGGTCCGCGCCCGGGCGCACGGTGATGCGCCGGTCGGCCGCGAAAACGATGGCCGGGCGCTGCAGGCTGTGGGCACAGATGCTGGTGACCACAAGGCCGCGGATGCGGGCGTCCAGGATGGGCCCTCCTGCGGAAAGCGAATAGGCCGTGGAGCCGGTGGGGGTGGCAAGGATCACTCCGTCGCCACGGCAGTTGCTCACGGGCAGACCGTCGCAAAGGATGTCCAGATCGACGGTCTGCCGCCGGTGCCCGCTGTACACGACCAGATCGTTGAGGGCGATCAGCGGCCCGTCGGCGCCGGTGCACTCCGCCTGCAAAAGGGCCCGGTGCTCCACCGAGAACTCCCCTGCCGCCAGCTTGTGCAGCTTTTGCTCCATCTCGTCCAGCTCGCAGGTGGCCAGAAAGCCGGTGCGTCCCAGGTTGATGCCCAGCACGGGCAGCCCGTGGCGGGCGCATTCCTTTGCCGCGTGGAGCATGGTGCCGTCGCCGCCCACCGTCACCACCGCGTCGGCCTGAGTCAGCGCCTGCGCGCCGGGCAGGCAGACTGCCCCGTCGGGCGGCGCAAAGCCGTCCTCGGCGGCAAGGACCACCCGTGTGCCCTCCGCCAGCAGCAGCTGGGCGGCCTGCAGAAGGACACCGGCGGCCTCGGGTTTGTTGTAGCCGGTCAGGCAGATCGTCATGGACGGCACTCCCCTTTTTGCGTCACAGTGCGGCGTGGGCAGCAGCCACCACCGCGTCGGCCAGCGCCGGGTCCAGAGGCGCGGGCTCGTCGCTCTTCTCCACGAACATCAGGAATTCGATGTTTCCTTCGGGGCCCTTGATGGGCGAATATTCCAGTCCGCTGACGGAAAAGCCGTTCTGCACGGCGTATTCCGCGGCCTGCAGGATGACCTCCCGGTGGGTCTCGGCCTCCCGCACGACGCCCTTTTTGCCCACCTTTTCCCGGCCTGCTTCAAACTGAGGTTTCACAAGGCAGACCCCGGCCGCGCCGGGCGCGGTGACGGCCTGGGCCACGGGAAAGATGTGTTTGAGGGAGATGAAAGAGACGTCCACGCTGAAGAACTCCACCGGCTCGGCCAGCATATCCGGCGTGACGTTGCGGATGTTGGTGCGCTCCATGTTCACCACGCGCTCGTCGGTGCGCAGCTTCCAGGCCAGCTGGCCGTAGCCCACATCCACCGCGTAGACCTTGACCGCCCCGTTTTGCAGCATGCAGTCGGTGAAGCCGCCGGTGGAGGCGCCGATGTCCATGCACACCTTCCCTTCGGGGGTGAGCGGAAACGCCTTCATTGCCTTTTCCAGCTTGAGGCCGCCGCGGCTCACATAGCCGATGTCATGGCCGCGCACCTCCACCTTGGCGGTCTCGGCGATCATCATGCCGGCCTTGTCCGCTTTTTGCTGGTCCACGAACACGACGCCGGCCATGATGAGGGCCTTGGCACGCTCCCGGCTGGGCACTAGGCCGTTTTGGCAAAGATATTGATCAAGACGGATCTTCAATGTGTTGCTCCTCGCATACGAGCGCCGCCAGACCGGCGCCATCCAGACCCAGAACGTTCCGGATCTGAGGCACCGTGGCGTGCGGAAGTGATTGACGGGACGAAATGCCCTTGTGGATGTAACGGCCCTGGTAGTTCTGAGCCGCCAGACGGCGGGCAAGGTGCTCGCCGATGCCGCCGGCCGCAATGCTGTCCTCGGCAAAGAGGACGGTGGGATAGCGCAGCAGCGCCTCGCACAGGCCTTCGGGCAGCGGATAAAGCTGCACCAGCTTGTACACGTCGGCGTTCACGCCCTGCTGGCGCAGCTGTTCCGCCGCCGCCAGCACTTCCTCAGTCATGCTGCCGTAGCTTACCAGCGCGACGGAAGCCTCCGGGGAGGAAAGGCAGCAGTCAAAGGCGCTGCCGGTGCAGCCCAGCGCCTCCAGCGTGGGGCTCTGGCCGCCCCGGGGATAGCGGATGGCCCGGGGGCCGCTGAGCTTGTCCACCACAAAGGTGAGCCAGTGGTCCAGCTCCGCGTAGTTGCAGGGGGCGTACACCGGGATGCCGATCTGGCTCAAAAACGCGGTGTCGTAGATGCCCTGATGGGTCTCGCCGTCGCCGGGAACAAGCCCCGCCCGGTCGATGGCCAGCACCACGTTGTTGTTCATCAGCTTCACATCGTGGATGAGCTGGTCGTAGGAGCGCTGCAGGAAGGTGGAATAGATGGCCACCACCGGCAGCATGCCCTGGCTGGCCAGCCCCGCCGCGAAAGTGACAGCATGCTGTTCCGCCATGCCCACGTCAAAGAAGCGTTCGGGGAAGCGGCGGTAGAAGAACTGAAGCCCAGTGCCGTACTTCATGGCCGCGGTGATGGCACAGATGTTCGGCCGCGTTTTGGCAAGCTCCACCAGATCGTTGCCGAACTGAGTGGAGAAGGAGGCGTCCGGCGCCACGTCCGGGTCGGTGATGTGAGCCGGGTCAAAGGAGGAAACGCCGTGGAACTCGCCGGGGTTTTCTTCTGCGGGCTTAAAGCCTTTCCCCTTTACAGTGATGGCGTGGATGAAGACGGGGGCGTACTGGGTCTGCAGGTTGGTGAACAGCTCGCTCAGGCGCAGAACGTCGTGCCCGTCCACCGGGCCGAGATACTGAAAGCCCATTTCTTCGAACATGGTGGAGTGGTAGATGCCACGCCGCAGCAGCGCCTTGCCGGCCTGCAGCACCCGCACCACCGACGCGCCAACACCGGGGATGGCGCCGAGGACGCTTTCCAGATTGGCCTTCGCCTTGGAATATTCGGGGTTGGTGCGCAGCTGGGTAAGGTAGCGCGCCAGAGAGCCCACGTTTTTGGAAATGGACATCTTGTTGTCGTTCAGAATGACGATCAGGTTGTTGAGGGTGTCGATGTTGTTCATACCCTCATACACCATGCCGCCGGTGAAAGCGCCGTCGCCCACCAGAGCGATGACTTTGCCCGGCTCGCCCATGATCTTCTTGGCCTGAGCCATGCCGATGGCCACCGAGATGGCGGTGTTGCCATGGCCGGCCACAAAGGCGTCATGGACGCTCTCCCGCGGGTTCGGGAAGCCGGAGATGCCCCCAAGCTGCCGAAGCCCGCCAAACTGCTCCCGCCGCTCGGTGAGGATCTTGTGGGTGTAGCACTGGTGGCCCACATCAAAGACAAACTTGTCCTGCGGGGTGCTGAACGCCCGGTGCAGGGCCACAGTGAGTTCGATGGTGCCAAGGTTTGAGGACAGATGTCCTCCTGTTTTTGAGACGTTTTCGATCAAAAATTGCCGTATTTCTTCGCACAACGGCTCCAAGCGGTCGGCCGGCAGCGCTTTGAGCTGCTGCGGGTCATTGACCTGCTGCAACAAAGGGTAACCCATGTCACCCGCCCTTTCTTCAAATGATGGGGATGAGCCAGCCAACGGCCACGCCTACGATGGCGCCTCCCAGCACCTCGAAGGGGGTGTGGCCCACCATCTCCTTGAGCTTCTTGTCGCCCAGGAAGGGACTGTTGGCACTTTCGGCCTCCATCCAGTCGGTGAGCATCCGGTTCAGGATCTTCGCCTGCTCGCCGGTCTCCCGCCGCACGCCCATGGCGTCATACATGACGATGATGGCCATGATGAACGCAAGGGCGAAGATGGCAGAATCCGGCCCGTAGAGCCGGGCCGCCGCCACCACCAGAGAACAGACAGTGGCGGAATGGGAGCTGGGCATGCCGCCGGAGCCCCACATCCGCTCCAGCGAGAATTTGCCCAGAAAAAGGCCGTTGATCAGGGTCTTGAGGACCTGCGCCACCAGCCAGCCGGTCAGCGAGATCGACAGAAGATAGTTGAACCCGTAAACTTGTTTGAACAGTTCCAAAAGCGATACTCCCTTTCAGGTGCGCCGGCAAAGAAGGTTCTCGGCCAGTGCGGTCAAAAACTCCGATCGTTCACCATACGCCCGGCTCAGCCGGCCGCAGGCCTCCGCATTGATCTTTTGCGCCAGTTCCATGGCCCCTTCAGGACCGTAAAGAGTGGCAAAGGTGGTCTTGTTGTTCTCGGCGTCGCTGCCGACGGGTTTGCCCAGTTCCTCGCTGGTGCTGGTCACGTCCAGCACGTCGTCCACGATCTGGAACACGAGCCCCAGGTCATAGGCGAACTGCTCCAGCCGGCGGCAGTCCTCTTCGCCGCCCTCGGCGGCCGCGGCGCCCATCTGCATGGCCGCGTTGATGAGTGCGCCGGTCTTGTTGCGGTGCACCAGACGGAGAGTCTCCTCCCCCACCGGCTGGCTCTCGTACCGAAGGTCCAGTTCCTGGCCCAGCACCATTCCCGCGCTGCCGGCGCCGTGGGCCAGCGCCGCGCTGGCCCGGACGCGGGCAATTTCGCTGACGGGCGCGGCCGCGATGACCTCAAAGGCCTCGGTGAGCAGCAAATCGCCCGCCAGCAGAGCCGTCGCTTCACCGAAGGCCTTGTGGCAGGAAGGCTTGCCCCGCCGATAATCGTCGTTGTCCATACAGGGCAGGTCGTCGTGGATGAGAGAATAGCAGTGCAGCATCTCCACCGCGCAGGCAAGCTGCGCCGCCTGCGGGGCCTCGCCGCCCAGCAGTTCGCAGGCGGCCATGCACAGCACCGCCCGCACCCGCTTGCCGCCGGCAAGGAGGCTGTAACGGGCGGCCGCGTTCACCTGGCTGCCCAGAGGCAGATACGCGTCACAGCAGGCTGTCAGCCGGTCGTTGAAGGCCTGGAGATACGCGTCGTATTGCTGATGGTAATTCATCCTTCGCTCGCCTCCTGGGGCTTTGAAAGCTGCGCGATGCGCTCGTCGATGGTCTGCATTTTCAGTTGAGCCTTGTCCAGCGCGGCGGTGCAGTACTCCGCCAGGGCGGCAGTCTCAGTGTAAAGGGAAATGGCTTCCTCCAGCGGAGTGTCCGGGCTGGCAAGACGGTCCAACAGGTCCTGCAGGCGGGTCATTCCCTCCTCAAAGCTCTTGGGATTTTTCATCGGTGTCCTCCTGTGTTTGGATGACCTGTTCCACCCGGCAGCGGGCGCTTGCGTCGTGCCCCTGCAGCAGAACAGACTGCCCCGGCTGCAGCGATGCCACCGGGATGCACTCCCCCGCTTCGCTGCGAGGGATGGCGTAGCCACGGCCAAGCACCGCATAGGGGCTCAGGGAATGGGCCAGCGCGCAAGCCGACGCCAGTTCCCGCCGCTTTTCCGCCATAAGACCAGCTTTGGCGGCGCTCAACTGCCCGCAGAACGCCAGAAGCTTGTCCCGCCTGGGGCGGCAGAGCGTCTCGCTGGTGATCTGGCCGGCAGTCTGCTGGGCCGCAGCAAGTTCATTATAGCACAAATTCAGCCTGGAATGCATATATTCATGAATATTTGACAAAATCGTGCATATCTTCTGCCGCTCGGCCTCCCGGTCCGGGGTGGCCAGTTCTGCGGCAGCGCTGGGCGTGGGGGCACGCAGGTCCGCCACGTAGTCCAGGATGGAGACGTCGATCTCGTGCCCCACTGCGCTGATGAGGGGCGTTTTGCAGGCGTAGGCCGCACGGGCGATGCGCTCGTCGTTGAAGACCCACAGGTCCTCGCGAGAGCCTCCGCCCCGGGCCACGATGATGACGTCCGCAAGGCCGCTGGCATCCAGTTCTGCGATGGCCCGGCTTATCTCCTCTGCGGCGGCGAGCCCCTGGACGTTCACGCCTGCCAGCAGCAGCGTGGCCAGCGGCCAGCGGCGGCTGAGCACGTTGCGGATGTCCTGCAAAGCGGCGCCGGTGGCGCTGGTGACAACGCCGATGCGCTCAGGATAAGCGGGCAACAGCTTTTTGTGTTCCGGGCGGAAGAGACCTTCCGCTTCCAGCCGCGCCTTCAGCTGGTCAAAGGCCAGCTGCGCCGCGCCCAGCCCGTCGGGGAAAAGGTCCTGCACGTAGACCTGGAAGGAGCCGGTGGCCTCGTAAAGGCTGACCCGGCAGCGCACCACCACCCGCATGCCGTCCTGGGGCACAAAGCCCAGACGGCGGGCCTCCTGGCGGAACATTACCGCCTTGACGCTGGCCTTTTCGTCTTTCAGGGTAAAGTACCAGTGTCCGCTCTTCACATGGTTCACAAAGCCGCTGACCTCGCCCCGCAGGGCAAGATCCGAGAGGAAGCCGTCGCTGTCCAGCGTGGACTTCACATAGCGGTTCAGAGCGGAAACGCCGATCACATCAGTCATGGGCCACCTCCCGCGCCGCCAGCAGGGCGACGCCGATGGCGTTGTCGCTGGAAAAGCGGCCGGGCACAAAGTGAGCGCCGGGCAGACGCACCGACAGCTCCTTCTGGATGATGTCGCTGCTCATGACGCCGCCCGCAAACACCACCGGCAGGCCGGGGTGGTCTTCCAGCGCGGCAACGACCATTTTGTAAGCCGTTTCGGCAACACACAAAAGGCAATACCGGCACACATAGGCCGGGCTTTTGCCCGCGGCCAGCAGCTGATTGCACTGGTTCTCCAGCCCGGACAGGCTGCACTGGGTGCCCTTCACGCTGGCCTTGGGGCGGATGCGCTCGGTACACTGCGCCGCCAGCTCGCTCACCTGCGCGCCGGCGGGAAAAGCAAAGCCCAGGCGCACGCCCACCCGGTCCACCGCCTGCCCGGCGTAGAGGTCGGTGCTGGTGCCGATGCACTCCACCTTGTCCGCGCCGTGGCAGAGCAAAAGGTCGGTGGTGCCGCCGGAGACGTGAAAGACCAGCGCCTGCCGCTCAAACAGGCTCTCGTCCCTGCTGGCATATAGCGCCGCCGCGATGTGCCCCTGCTGGTGGGTGGTCTGGACGAGGGGGATGCCCTTCGCCTTGCTGAACGCCGTGGCGGCGGAGATGCCCGCAAGGAAGCAAGGCATGTAGGAGCCCTCCACCGGGCGGGGCCGGGCGGAGACGCCCACGGCCTCGATCTTCGTCAGGTCCGCCTCGGCGGCAAGCTCTTCCAGCAGGCCCGGAAGCGCTGCCGTGTGGTGGAACAGCGCATCGCTCTGGCGCAGGCCAAGCTGGCCGGGGCGCACCGGCAAAAACTTCTTTTTATCACAAACAACCTCTTTGGAGCAGGTGTCGTACACCGCCAAAGAGGTTGCATAGTTGCTCGTATCGAAACCCAGCGTCAGCATGGCTCACACCTGGGCGGGCTCGCCGCTCTCGAGGCCCAGCTGGCGCACCACACTGCCCAGCAGTCCGTTGACGAACTGATAGTCGGTCTCGTCGGCATATTTCTTGGTCAGCTCCACCGCTTCGTTGATGGCAACGCCGGGCAGCTTTTCCGGGCCGTAGGCCGCCTCGGCAATGGCAAGGCGAAGCACGGTCAGATTGACCCGGGGGATGCGCTCCAGGGTCCAGCCTTTCAGATTTGCGCGAATGAGGTCGTTGATCTCGGCGCTGTGGTCATAATAGGCGGTCAGCAGGGCCTGGGCAAACTCGTCCAGCGGGTAGTCGCCGGCCTCGTTGGCCTGCTCGATCACCTGGTCCAGGGGCATGTCGTCAAAGGTGGCGGCAAAGGCGGCCAGGAAGGCGTTTTCGCGCGACGCGCGTCGGGATAATTTCTCCATCGTTGTTCCTTTCACAGCGAGCGGCCCCCCTGCATGGCGCGGGAGGGCCCTGGCTCTTTGTTGGTCAGTGGGGGTTATTCGGCGGCGGCCTCAGGGCGGACCTGAACGCCGGCCACGATCACGTTCACGCGGGAAACGGTGATGCTGGTCATGCTCTGCACGGCGGCCTTCACGTTCTTCTGCACCTTCTCGCACACCGAGGGGATCTTTGCGCCGTAGAACACCACGACCTGCAGCGTCAGTTCAGCCACATCGTCGTTCAGGCTCACGGCCACGCTTTTGGATTTGGAGAGCAGGCCCTTCACACCGGCGGTGGCGGGGCTGACTTCCTTGACGCCCTCGATCTCCAGCGCAGCCATGCGGGCGATCTTGGCGATCACTTCGGTAGAGATCTGCAGGCTGCCATTCACAACGCAGGTATTTGAAACGTCCATACCCGGTCCTCCCAAAACAAGCAATTTTGCGTCCATGCCGCGGCATGGGAACTTTCCTTGTTATTATACCATCTTCCGCCCCATTCTACAACTGTTATTTTACCTCCACAATGGTGATGTTCTGGGCGGTCACCTGACACTTGCTGAGCACGATGTCCCGGATCTGGGCCACCTCTTCCTTGGTGAGGCCGTCGCTGGTGGTCATCACCGTCACATCCACCGCGTCCCCGTTGATGAAGGCCACACAGTCCACGAAGCCTTTGGCCTTCACAAGGGTCTCGATGTCGCTTTCGGCGGTGATGCTGTCGATGGCGGCGGTGAGCTGCGCGGTGAGCGCGTCCTTCTCCTCGTCCGAGAGCTTGGCGCTTTTCAGGCTCTTTTGCAGGGTGTCCAGCGCCTCGTCCCGGGTCTTGGTGCGGTCAAGGCGCGCCTGCTCGAAGAACTCTTCGCCGGTGGGCTCCCCCACGCTGACCAGCTGGGCCTCGCCGTAGTTCTTGTCGCCGGTCTCCACATCGCCGTCCACCGCCAGCGCATCGGTCACCACGCCGGTGGTGGTCACCGGGGCGTTGGCCTCGGCGGCGTCCAGGGCAAGGTCGGTGCTTTTGGCGTACTCCCAGTTCAGGTACACCGCCACGCCCAAGGCGACCACAAGGGTGAGCAGGGTCATCTTCTGGTTCAATTTTTTGCTGCGCATCACGATACCTCCAACTTAACTCATTTTTGATATGCTGATCCGGTTTGTGGACACCCCGGTGAGCACCGAGACTGCCTGGGTGATCTGGGCGTTCACCGTCACATCGTCCGCGCCCTCGCACACCACGGCAATGCCGCGGATGACGGGCTCCCAGGTCATCTCCACCAGCGCATCCTGACCCTCACGGGTATCCACCAGAATGTGCTCCAGCTGCCGCTGGCCGTTTTCGCCGCCGTCGGTCTCGTCCAGGGCATAGACCGTCTCGGCGCTGGCGTCCAGCGTGACCGCCACCTTCGTGCGGCCCGCGCCCTCGATGGAGCCGATCAGTTCGGTGAGAGTCTCCTCCAGCTGCCGGACATAGGCTTCGCTCCACTGACGGGTGGCGCCGGAGGCCGCGGAGGCGTCCGCCGCTTCCTCTTTGCCGGAGAAGGGCAGGCCGCCCGCGATGAGGAGAAAGACCCCCAGCACCCCTGCGAAAAACACCAGGCTGCCGCGCCCGGCCAGCTGCTTGGGAAGCAGCGCTCCGATCCGTTCCAATTTCATTTTTCCTTCCCTCATGCCTGCGGCTCCGTTGTTTGCCAGGAATATTCCGACTCGCCCAGAAGCTCCTTCGCCAGTTCCAACGCCTTTTCCGGCTGGTCGGTGCACAGCGTCACTTCGGGAAGCGTCTGGCCGCTGCCGGGCGCTATCTCCACCTGCGCCTGGATGCCGGCGGCCGCAAGCCGTTCTTCCAGCTGCCCGGCAAGGCTCTGGCAGGCGTAGCCAGAGACATAGTCCGAGTAATCGGCGGGCTGGACGTCCGATTCAAAGGAGAGGCTTGCCAGCCCCGTCCAGTCCGCACCTGCCGCCGGGGTCACCACCGACACTAAAATATACAGCGCCAGCACGGTTTTTATGCTTTTGAAACTGCCCTGCCGGGGCAAAAACAGGTCCAGCGCCCCGGCCAGGATGCACGCCACGCAGACATTCAGCGCCCAGAGTTTCATGACTATCCCCCTCCCCCCATCGTGATCATCAGCGCGGTGGACAGCACCACCAGCATGAAAAAGAACACCAGAAACGACACACAGATACCCACCGCCTGCCCCATGCCCTCCAGCACGCGGCCCGCCCGGTTCAGGCCGAAGGCCTTGGAGACAGCGCCGCCCAGCTGATAGGCCAGATAATAAAAGGCGCTCTGCACCAGAATGGGCAGAAAATCGATGGCCAGCACGGCGATGGCGGCAAACCCCAGTGAGCCTTTGAGCACCCGCAGGCCGCTGAGCACGCTGCCCATTGCGTCGGAGGCTACGCTGCCCACCACCGGGATGCTGCTGCTGATAAGGAACTTGCCGGTCTTCATGGCCAGAGTGTCGGCGTTCTGGGCCAGCACGCTCTGCAGCCCAAGCACCGCCCCGAACAGCACCGACACCAGCCCCAGCAGCCATTTGACCGCCTTTGCCAGAAGTTCGCAGCCGTCGGCCACGCCGCCGATGCCGCACAGGCCTCCGGCGGTGTTGAGCGCCAGATAGACCTGCAAAACCGGAAGCGCCGCCGCGCAGATGACCTGGGCGCTGAAGTTGGCCATGGTCAGGAACATGCCGCTGTACACCATGGCCTGGGTGGGCTGGCCGCAGCTGGCAACGACGCCGGAAAACACCGGCACGAAGCTGACCAGATACACCTGCCACCGGGCGACGCTCTCGCTCACCGTGTTCACCAGTTCCAGCGCCGGGGAAAGACTCACGGTGAACATGCCCAACACACAGACGCTCTCCAGCGGCCCGGACCAGTCGCCCTGAGGCGCAAGGGCCAGCGCCACCGCGCCCAGCAGCGCCGCGCCCAGCAGCTGCACCAGCAGGCGCACCGGCTTTTCAAACTGCTGCCGGGCGGTTTTGAGCAGCGCGCTGAGCATCTCGCCCAGCGACGCCTGCTGGAACTCTTCGGCGGTGATGCCCGGCTCGTCCAGCGCCTGCTGCACGTCCGGCGGCAGGGCTTCGCCCTCGGCAAAAACCACGGCGGGCAGCACCAGCAGCAGAAAAAGGATACAAAGGATTCGTTTCATTGCAAAAACGCGATCAGCGCCCCCATGATGTTTTCGAACAGCGGCAGTGCGCACACCAGGATCAGGCAGCGCCCCGCTAGCTCCACTTTGCCCGCCAGGGTGGAAAGACCCGCGTCTTTGCACACGTCCTGCATGTTCTGAGCCACCAGCGCGATGCCTGCGGCCTTGAGCACCACCAGAAAGCTGTCGCCGTCCAGATAGCCGGCGGCGGCGGAAAACCACTCCACCAGCGGCTGTGCCAGCTGCAGGATGCGCCCCAGCAGCAGCACCGCGCACAAAGTCAGACACACCGCTCCATAGGCGGGCAGATACTGGCGCAGCAGCACGGTGAGCATGGCCGCCACCAGCACGAAGGCCGCTATCCCGAAGATCTCCATGGCCTTCAGAGATTGAACAGTGATTTGATGCTGATGAACAGATCGCTTATCTGCTGCACCAGCATGGAGAGTACCACGATCAGGCCGGCAAGGGTGGTCATCATGGCCTGATCCTCCCGGCCGGAGCGTATTAGCAGTTGATTGAGCACCGCCACGATGATGCCGATGGCGGCGATCTTGAACACAAGGTCAATATCCATTTGCAGCTCCTTTTCCCGGCTCAAAACAGCATCAGCGCCGCCAGCACACCGCAGCACAGCCCTGCTTTTGTATAAAGCTGTTTGGCCTGTTCGTACTCCTGCCGCGCGCCTTCCCGCAGGAGCGCGCAGCGCTTGAGATAATAGGCGCAGTGCCGCGCCTCCTCCTGCCCTGCCGCGCTGCCCAGCCGGGTGAAGAATCCCTCCAGCTGGTCCCAGGCGGGCCTGTCCAGGTCGGGCGGGCAGGAAAACGCCTCCAGCTGCCCGCACTCCTCAAGACAGAGGCCGGGCATGTCCCGCCGCGCTTTGAGCAGCGCGAGGATCTCGCTCAAAGGGGCGGCGCGGTAGACGATCTCATCCTGCGCCAGCGCGATGAGCCGTTCCAGCTGTTCCAGCGCCGCCAGCCGCCGCCGCTTTTTTTCGGTCAGCCACCATCCGGCGGCCCAGCCGGAAAAAGCCACCAGTGCGGCGCCCAGAAGACGGACCGCCGCGCTCACAGCCAGCACACCTGCTGCACAGCGCCGGGGCGGTTCGCACCCGCCAGCAGCCCGATGCAGGAAAAGCTTTTTGCCAGCTGCTCCCGCGTGGCGCAAAAGCGCTGTTCCACCGCTTCCACCGCGTCGCCGTGGACGGTGCAGACAAAGCTCACGCCGCCCTTTGAACCGGCGCACACCGCGGCAAAATCCCCTTCGTCCCCCAGCTCGTCGCAGAGGATGACCTGCGGGCCAAGACTGCGCAGGGCGCTGATGATGCCCTCCCGCTTGTCACAGCCGCTGAGCACATCGCAGTGCATCGGCACCGGCGCGGCAAAGCCGGCCGGGCCGCAGGGCCATATCTCCATGCGCTCGTCCACCACCGCCACCTTTTTGCCAGCGCGGCTCAGCAGCGCCGACACGCCGCGCAGCAAGGTGGTCTTGCCGCTGCCCGGAGGGCCCACCAGCACAAGGCCACGGAAAGGCCCCAGCAGATGGTCCCGCAGCGGGGCGGGCAGTTCCTCTGTCACCGTGCGGGCAATGCGGATGTTCAGGGAGGTGACGGTGCAAAGCCCCTTCATGGCCTGTCCCTGCATGTGGAACAGGCCCGCCACCCCCACCCGGTGCCCGCCCGGCAGCGTGAAAAAGCCCCGGGCAAGCTGCTGCTCATAGCTGTGGACCGAATGTTCGCACAAGGAATAAAAGCACTCCTGCAGCTGGGCGTGGGTCAGCGTCGGCCCGCCCTGTCCCGCGCCCTGGCCCGGCAGACAGAACTGCCCGTCGGCGCAGGTCAGCACCACCGGCCTGCCGCTGCGCAGGTGTATCTCGTGGATGGTCTGTGCCTGCCGGGGAGACAAGTCCTCCAGCGGGCGGCGCAGAAAGCCGGGCAGCCGGCGTATCGCGGCGTAATACTCGTCCATTTTGTTTCACCGTCCCTTTGCTTTCTATGGTATGAGGCCCCGGGCCGGGATAGAACAAAAAGAGCGCCCGCTTCCCCGATGGGAAACGGGCGCTCTGCGCCATGTTCTGTTGTGTGAAGGGCTTCAGCTTTGCAGCATTGCCAGGAATTCCTGCTCGGTGAGCACGGGCACGCCCAGCTGCTGGGCCTTGGTGAGCTTGGAGCCCGCGGCCTCGCCCGCCACCACATAGGCGGTCTTTTTGGAGACCGAGCCGCTGGCCTTGCCGCCGTTCTTGACGATGAGGGCCTCGGCCTCGGCGCGGGACATGGTCTCCAGCGTGCCGGTGACCACGACGGTCTTGCCCGCCAGCTTGTCGGTCTTTTCCTCGCCGTGCCAGGTCATGTTCACCCCGGCGCGGCGCAGACGGTCCACCAGGTCGGCGGTGCCTTCGCGGGCAAAGAACTCCACCACGCTCTGGGCCATCACGCCGCCGAACCCGTCGATGGCGCTGATGGCCTCGGCGTCGGCGGCCTGCACCGCCTCCATCGAGCCGAAATGCTCCGCCAGCAGGGCGGCGGCCTTGTCGCCGATGTTGCGGATGCCAAGGCCGAAGAGCAGTTTGTCCAGATTGTTCTCCTTGCTGGCCTCGATGGCGCCCAAGAGATTCTCCACGCTCTTCTGCTTGAATTTGTCCAGCGTCAGAAGCTGCTCGGCAGTCAGGTCGTAGAGGTCGGCGGCGCAGCGCACGTAGCCCTTGTCCACCAGCTGGGCCGCCACCGCCTTGCCCAGGCCGTCGATGTCCATGGCCGCCCGGGAGGCGAAGTGGATGAGGTTGCGCAGCGTCTGGGCCGGGCACTCGGGATTGATACAGCGCAGGGCCGCCTCGTCTTCCAGATGCACCACTTTTGCGCCGCAGCTGGGGCAGGTGTCCGGCAGGCGGAAGGGCGCGGCGCCCTCGTGGGCATGGGCGGTGACCGCCACCACCTCGGGGATGATGTCCCCCGCCTTGCGCACCAGGATGGTGTCGCCGATGGACACGCCCAGCTGGTCGATAAAGTCCTGGTTGTGCAGGATGGCACGGCTGACGGTGGTGCCCGCCAGCTGTACCGGCTCGAACACCGCCGTGGGGGTGAGCACGCCGGTGCGGCCCACCGTCACATCCACCTGCAGCAGCGTGGTGGGCTTTTCCTCCGGCGGATATTTGAAGGCGATGGCCCAGCGGGGGAACTTGTTGGTGCTGCCCAGCACCTCCCGCTGGCCGAAGTCGTCCACCTTGATGACCGCGCCGTCCATATCGAAGGAGAGTTCGCCGCGGCGGCGGCCGATGTCCTCGATCTCGCCGATGGCGTCCTCGATGTCGGTGAAGCTGTTGTAGCGGGGCGACACGGGAAAGCCCAGGGATTTGACATAATCGAGGCTCTGGCGATGGCTGGTGATGGTGGGGCCGCCCCGCATCTGCTGGATGTTGAACACGAAGATGGAGAGCCCGCGGCCCGCGGTGATGCGGCTGTCCTTTTGGCGCAGCGAGCCGGCGGCGGCGTTGCGGGGATTCTTGAAGGGCTGTTTGTCGCTGAGCTCCTGCTCTTCCACCAGCTTTTCAAAGGCTGCGTGGGGCATGTAGACCTCGCCCCGCACTTCCAGATATTCCGGCGCGTTTTCCAGCTGTTTGGGGATGTCCGCGATGGTGGCGAGGTTCGCGGTCACGTCCTCGCCCACCACGCCGTCGCCCCGGGTGGAGCCGCGCACAAAGCGCCCGTTCTCGTATTCCAGGCTCACCGAGAGGCCGTCGATCTTGACCTCCACCACATACAGCGGTTCGAGGCTTTCGCCCCGCACCCTGCGGTCGAACTCCCGCAGCTCATCAAAGCTGAAAGCGTCCTGCAGGCTTTCCATCTTGACCTGATGGGTCACCTTGGCGAACCGCCCGGAAGGCGCGCCGCCCACTTTCTGGGTGGGCGAATCCGGCGTGACCAGCTGGGGATACTCGGCTTCCAGAGCCTTGAGTTCCCGAGTCAGCGCGTCATATTCATAGTCCTCCAGTTCGGGGGCGTCCTGCTCATAATAAAGGCGGTTGTTGCGTTCGATCACCTGGCGGAGATACGCGACCCGCTCCTTTGCCTGTTCCAGTTCCACGTTTTTCACCTCTGCAAAAGCCGCCTGCGGGCGGCTGGTCGTCTCGAGCCATTATACCACAATCAGCCGGACCCTTCCACATAAAATTCCGGGGTCTGGCCCACGATCAGTACCTGAGCCACACAGATGGTGCTCTGGGCCGTCGTTTCCACCTGCATGCCTGCCAGCACGGCGCACATCTGCACCGAAAACACAAGGTCGGTCTGCAGCTTGGTCTGGTTCACGCCCGCGGCGGAAAAATCGGTCTCAACCTGGCTTTCCACGTGTGACAGGGGGATAACCTTTACAGTGATGTCTGGCCCGCGCCCGGAGAAGAGTTGCAGGCCCAGAAGGGTGCCCAGCGGGATGGAGAAATCCGCCGCGCCCTCTTCCATCGCCTGGGTCAGATCGCCCTCCAGCGTGTACTGCAGGCGGGCCAGCTTGGCAGTGTCAGTTTCGGCGCTCTGCACCAGACCGGTCTCGTCATAGCGGAGAATATACAAGTCCTCCAGCAGTTCAGGCGACCGGCGCAGGCAGTCGCCCACCGCGGCCTGCATCCAGCGCACCGCCCGCTCGCGGCATTCATACTCTGCCATCGTTCGGGCAACAGGCCGTATCTTCTGCTCCAGCTTTACAAGACTGAAAAGCAGCAGCGCGGACAAAAGCAGCGCACACAGGGCAAATCGATTCAACTTCCCCTTTTTTCGACCTGCTTCGCTGTTCTGCCGCCGCATGGAAAACGCCCCCTTTTCACCCGATGTTCTTTTAAAAAGATATTCGGGCAGAGGGAAAAACGTGAAAATTCAGGAATTTGAATCCTCGCTGCGCCAGACGGTCAGCTGAAGAATGCTGCTCAGCGCGGCATACAGCACGCCGGCCAGCGGCCAGACAACCCAGGTGATGCCCCAGCGCCCGGACAGGAAACTCCAGCCGAGATAAATCGCTACGGCAAGGGACCAATAAGCCCAGGCAACAGCCTCTTTCGCGCCGTTTTTTTCCTTTTCACAATAGGCGTAGTCCGCTTCCTGGAGAAGTTTTGCCATGCTGGCCCAGCGCACGCCGCACAGGATGAAGAGCACCACGCCGACGCCGGCCAGCAGGATGGTCAGGCACAAGAGCAGGACCGTTGGGAGCAGATCGCCTTTGAGCAGGATGCTCAAAAACAGCGGAATGATCGAAAGGATGCAGATGCAGGTGGCCGCAATGTTGCAGGCGGCATAGGTGCCGCGGTAATTCTTCTTTTTCTCAGTCACCAAGCCGTGCACGCCATATTCCGTCTCAAAGGGCTCGCTGTCGATGAATTCATAGGGGGCGTTCTTGAAGCCGCACCAGACAAAGAGTGAAACGCCCGCGGCGACCAGCACCACAAGAGCGCACAGCCCGGCAGCACCGGCGATCTCCTCCGTAACGCCGGCAACGCCTGCATCCGAAGCAGCCCCAAGCATTAAAAGCGGAATGATGGAAGCGATGCAGAGAAAAGCGCCCGCGGCAATGAGAACGGCGGCTTTTTTGCGCCACTGCAAAAACTCCTGGGCCTGCCCGAGAGTGATGCGTTTCACGGCCGCTTCTTCCCCGCCTGGGGCATACTCTTCCTGCTCCAGTTCGTCCTTCAAAAGATAATCGGTGGTCACACCGAACAGCGCGCTCATCTGCAGCAGCTTTTCCAGTTCCGGCACGGTCTGCGCGCCCTCCCATTTGGACACCGCCTGACGGGATACATTGAGTTTTTCGGCCAGTTCTTCCTGTGACCAGCCGTTTTTCTTCCGAAGGCGGATCAGTTTGTCGGCAAAGATCATTGCGTGTTCCTCCATAGTTCGAGTGCGGCGGGCATATCGTGCCCTTCGCCTGGGTCCAGCATACAGGAAAACCCGGTTGCGCGCCACCAAACGGCAGCTTGAAATTTGTCAACCCGGGGTTGCAGCCCGCGAAAACCATACGAAACGCCACAGAGAGTATGGCACAAACAGGGAAAAGAAAACGGGTCCGCCGCACAGCGGCGAGCCCGTGAGGACAGGATTCAGATGGAGATGGTCTCGGCCACATCCAGCAGGGTGGTGTCGATGCTCTTGTGCATGGACAGGGCCACATTGATGTCGTAGTCCACGATCTTGTCGGCGGACACTGCCACAACGCGGTTGAAGATGCCCTTTTCCAGCAGGATGACCGCCTGATAGCCCATGCGGGAAGCGGTGACGCGGTCCCGCAGAGTGGGAGAACCGCCGCGCTGCACATGGCCCAGAACGGTGGCACGGGAGTCGATGCCGGTGCGGGCCTGGATCTCGTTGGCCAGATCCTGCGCATGGCCGGCGCCCTCGGCAACAATCACGATGAAGTGCTTCTTGCCGGTCTTCTGGGTGAACTGCATCCGCTCCAGGATGTCGCGCTCCAGATCGTAGGGCCGCTCGGGGATGAGGGTGGCGATGGCGCCGGTGGCGATGCCCACGTTCAGGGCGATGTAGCCGGCGTTGCGGCCCATGACCTCCACCACGCTGCAGCGGTCGTGGCTCTGGGTGGTGTCGCGCAGCTTATCCACCATCTCCACCGCGGTGTTCATGGCGGTGTCGTAGCCGATGGTGTACTCGCTGCAGGCGATGTCGTTATCGATGGTGCCGGGGATGCCGATGCAGGGGATCCCCAGATTGGCAAGCGCCTTGGCGCCGCGGAAGGAGCCGTCGCCGCCGATGACCACCAGCGCGTCGATGCCCAGCTTCTCGCACATTTCAGCGCCCTTGCGCTGACCTTCCTCCGTCTTGAACTCAAGGCAGCGCGCGGTATACAGAACAGTGCCGCCGCGATGGATGATCTCGGAAACACTGCGCAGATTCATCTCGTAGGTCTCGCCGTTCAGCAGGCCGTTGAAGCCGCGCTGGATGCCGATCACCCGCATGCCGTGGCCAAGGGCGGTACGCACAACGGCGCGCACCGCAGCGTTCATGCCAGGCGCATCGCCGCCGCTGGTAAGTACGCCAATCGTCTTGACTTCCTTTGCCATAAAAAAGCCCCCCTAAAACGATTCATTACAAAAAAGCCGACAGGCTCTTCGCGGAAAAACACCGCGGCCTCACAGCTGTGGATTACCACAGGGCTATTATACCATCGGTGCAACAAAAACGCAAAAGAAAGATGTGACCAAATGTTCACAAATTTTGTCAAACCAGCACGCCGCAAATTGTGCGAATGGCTTTATCAGGCGTTTTTTCATTTGAACGCCACATTTCCATCCCCCAAAATGCGTTTCAGCTCACACGTCAAAAGTTCATGCTCCATGCTCCACAGGTTGCGGGGCGCGAGCGTGAGCTGTTTCTGGTCCTCAAAATAGATATACACCGGCAAGGGGCCCTCAAAGATAGAGAGCAGATTCTCCACCTTGGCAAACTGCGGGCAGCTGCGGCTGGGCACTTTGAGGTACATCCCCTTGCGGGCCGGTTTTTCCTGTGCGGGACGCGGTGCGGCGGCTCCGTTTGCGGAATACTCCTCGATGGGCGTGATCTTTTCCGCCACCAGCTTGGCATTCTCCTCGTCCTTCACCGACACCCGCCCGTTGATGACCACCACGGCGTTGTCCTGCAACGCGCTGCGGCAGTCCGCCAGCACCTTGGGGAACACGATGATCTCCATGGTGCCGCTCAAATCTTCCACATTGGTGAAGGCCATCATGGTGTTGGAGCGGGTGGTCATGAACTTGCTTTTGATGACCGCGCACACGATGTTCACGTGCTTGCCGTCGTAGCGGCGGGCCTCCTCCCCCATCAGGTCGGCGATGCGGCAGGCCCCGATCTTCTGGATCTGCTGGCGGTAGCCGTCCAGCGGGTGGCCGGACAGATACAGACCGCTGACCTCCTTCTCCATTTTCAGCAATTCGGGCAGCGGGAACTCGCCGTGGTCCTCAATGTGGAAGTCCTCCCCTGCTGTGCCGGCGCTCTCGCCGGAAAGCTGGCTGAACAGGTCCAGCTGACCTTCCACGTTGCGGCCCACGTCGGTCTCCACGCTCTTGAAGATGGCGTCCACATTCTCCAGCATTGCCTTGCGGCTGACGCCGGTCTCGTCAAAGGCGCCGCACTTCACAAGGCTTTCCGCCGCGCGGCGGTTCAGCTCCTGCCCGTGCAGGCGGCGGCAGAAGTCATAGAGCGAGGTGAAGGGCTTTTCCTTTCGTTCCCGCACCACGGCGGCGATGAGATTGCGGCCCACGTTTTTGGTGGCGTTCAGGCCAAAGCGGATGCTCTTGCCGTCCACCGTGAAGCCGCCGTCGCTGACGTTGATGCTGGGCGGCAGCACCTTGATGCCGAGGCGCTGGCACTCGCCGGTGTACTCGATGACCTTGTCGGTGTTGTCCAGCACGCTGGTGAGCAGGGCGGCCATGAACTCGCTGGGATAGTGGCACTTGAGGTAGGCGGTCTGGAACGCCACGTAGGCGTAGCAGGCCGCGTGGGATTTGTTGAAGGCGTAGGACGCAAAGCTGCTCATGTCGTCAAAGATGTCGTTGGCAGCCTGCTCGCTGATGCCGTTGGCGGCGCAGCCGGTGACGAAGTGCTGGCGCTCCTTTTCCATGACGTCGTGCTTTTTCTTGCTCATGGCACGGCGCACCAGGTCCGCCTGGCCCAGCGTGAAGCCCGCCAGTTCACGGCAGATCTGCATAACCTGCTCCTGATAGACGATGCACCCGTTGGTCACGTCCAGGATGTGGGCCAGCTGGGGCGTTTTGTAGCGCACCTTGTCCGGCTCGTGGCGGTTGCGCAGGTAGGTGGGGATGGAATCCATGGGCCCCGGGCGGTAGAGGCTGATGAGGGCGATGATGTCCTCCAGGTTCTTCGGCTGCAGCCCGGTGAGCACCTGCTTCATGCCGGTGCTTTCCAGCTGGAACACGCCCTCGGTCTCGCTGCGGCCCAACATGTCATAGGTGGCAGCGTCGTCGTAGGAGATGTTGTCCATGGAGAAGTCCAGCTCGCGGCGGCGCACCATCTCCTCGGCGTTCTTGATGACCGTGAGGGTGCGCAGGCCGAGAAAGTCCATCTTCAAAAGGCCCAGCTCCTCGATGGTGGTCATGGTGAACTGGGTCACGGGCACGCCGTCGTTGGAGGCCAGCGGCACATATTCGTTGGCGGCCTCCCGGGTGATGACCACGCCCGCCGCGTGGGTGGAGGCATGGCGGGGCATGCCCTCGATCTTGATGGCGGTGTCGATGAGCTCCTTCACCTGCGGGTCAGCCTCGTACTGGGCTTTCAGCTCCGGCGAGACCTCCAGCGCCCGGTTCAGGGTCATCTTCAGCTCCATGGGCACCATCTTGGAGATGGAGTCCACCTGGGCGTAGGGCATGCCCAGCACCCGGCCCACGTCACGGATGGCAGCGCGGGCGGCCATGGTCCCGAAGGTGATGATCTGGGCCACATGGTCGTGGCCGTATTTCTCGTTCACATAGTCGATGACCTCCTGCCGGCGCTCGTAGCAGAAGTCCACGTCGAAGTCGGGCATGCTCACCCGTTCGGGGTTCAGAAAGCGCTCGAACAGAAGGTTGTAGCGGATGGGGTCGATGTTGGTGATGCCCACGCAGTAAGCCGCGAGGCTGCCCGCGCCGCTGCCGCGGCCGGGGCCCACGGGGATGCCCTGCTGTTTTGCGTAGTTGATGAAGTCGAAGACGATGAGGTAATAGTTGGTGTAGCCCATGCGGCGGATGACGTCTATCTCGTATTCCAGACGCTCGCGCATCTCGTCGGTCACAACGTCTCCGTAGCGGCGCACAAGGCCCTCGCGGCAGAGCTTTTCGAAATAGACCTGGTTGTCCATGCCGTCAGGCGCTTCGAAATACGGCAGCTTGGTGACGCCGAACTCAAAGTCAAAGTCGCACATCTCGGCGATCTTGACGGTGTTCTCGCAGGCGTCCGGCGCGATGGAGAACAGGTCGTACATCTCCTCGGTGCTCTTGAGATAGAACTCGTCGGTCTCGAATTCCAGCTTGTCCGCGTCCTGCACGGTCTTGCCGGTCTGGATGCAGATGAGAATGCTCTGCATCTTGCTGTCCTCCTTGCGGAGGTAGTGGGCGTCGTTGGTGGCCACCAGCGGGATGCCCGTCTCCCGGGCAAGGCGGATGAGCAGCGGCAAAATCTGCTGCTGCGCGTCGATGCCGTGGTCCTGAATTTCAATATAGAAATTGCCCTGACCGAACAGGTCGTTGAAATAGAGCGCGGCGGCCTTTGCCTTTTCGTAGTCTCCCGCAAGCAGCGCCTGGGGTATCTCGCCCGCAAGGCAGGCGGAAAGACACACCAGACCCTCGTGGTGCTGTTCCAGCAGTTCCTTGTCCACCCGGGGTTTGGAGTAAAAGCCCTCGATGAAGCCGGCGGAGACCAGCTTGATGAGGTTTTTGTAGCCCGTTTCGTTTTTGCAAAGCAGCACCAGATGGTTGGAGCCGTCGATGCGGTTCACCTTGTCAAAGCGGGAGCGGGTGGCCACATAGACCTCGCAGCCGATGATGGGCTTCACGCCCGCCTTTTTGGCGGCCTTGTAAAAGTCCACGCAGCCGTACATCACGCCGTGGTCGGTGATGGCGATGGCGGTCTGACCCAGCTCCTTGAGGCGGTCGAACATGCGGTCGATGCGGCAGGCGCCGTCCAGCAGGCTGTATTCCGTGTGCACATGCAGGTGCACAAATTGCTTTTCAGACATCGTTTCTCCTTTGCCGCAGTTCATCGGCCAGCTGCTCCAGCTTTTTCAGCCTGTGGGAAAGGCCCGATTTGCTGATGGGCTCCGGGCTCTTTTGCACCAGCTGCGCCAGCGACAGGTCCGGCCAGTCCAGACGAAGCTGCGCCGCCTGCCGCAGGGGGGCGGGCAGCGCGTCGAAGTCGCCCTTTTGCTGTAAGTACTCGATGGCCTTTCTCGCCGCCACGTTGGCGGTTACCACCTTGTCGATGTTGGCCATTTCGCAGTTGTTCAGGCGGTTGGTCTTGTTGCGCAGCTCCTTGAACATCTTGTGGTCCATGATCTGCATGGCGGCGCCGCCCGCGCCCATGAAGGTGAGCAGGTCCGCCACCTGCTCGCTGGCCTTGACGTAGATGACGTTCACGCCTTTGCGCACGGTGCGCCGGGGGGTGAACTCGTGCTCTGCCAAAATGCCCTCCAGGTCCTTTGCCAAATTATAGCGGGGGCACAAAAATTCCAGATTGTACTCTTTGCTGGGATCGGTCATGGTGCCGCAGCACAGGAATGCCGACGCAACAAATGCGGAAAAGCAATGCCCGCAGCGGATGAGCCGCGGGTCGATGTGGCGGCTGACCTGTTCCTCCTCGCAGTGGAACAGCTTCAGCATCTTGTCCACTTCCTGCGGGTCGTCCACCTTGAACTCATAAAGGGGGCCGCTGGGCCTCTCCTTCGTGATGATGGCGCCGTGGACCCCGCAGATGCCAAACAGGCGCTTCGCATACTGCGCAACGCCAAAAAGTTCGGTGTGAAGTACAAGACCTTTACTGTCGAAATAACGGCCAAAGCAGGCGATGCCGTAGCTTGCGGCCAGGGCGCAGCACTCACGGGTGATCTTTTTCTGCACGATCTCGTTCTTTACATCCTGGGAAAAGCTCAAGCCTTTCGCCTCCTTTCAAAGCAAGATACGGGCCGGTTCAGGCAGTGCGGCCGGCGTCCCGGTGGTGAAGCGCGGGATGGTAGCCAAGGCCCGTGCAGAACTGGCCGATGAGCCGGGCAAAGGTGATGGAGCGGTGTTTGCCGCCGGTGCAGCCCACCGCGATGGTCAGCTGGCTTTTGCCCTCCTTGACATAGAGGGGCAACGAGTATTCCAGCAGAGACTGGATGCGGCGCAGAAGTTCTTTCGACTCCTCAAAGCTCATCACATAGTCCACCACCGCCTGGTCCAGGCCGGTGAGGGGCTTGAGCTCGGGGATATAAAAGGGATTGGGCAGGCAGCGCACGTCAAAAACGATGTCGGCCTCCTTGGGCAGGCCGTATTTGAAGCCGAAGGAGACGATGTTCAGCACCATCCCCTGCTTTTCTTCCTGCAAAAACAGGCTGCAGATGCGCTCTTTGTTCTGCGCGGGCGACAAAAGCGAGGTGTCCAGCACAAAATCCGCCCGCTCGAAAAGGGGGCGCAGCACTTCCCGCTCCATTGCGATGGCGCGGGCGGTGGGCACCCCTTCGTAGCTGGTCAGAGGGTGGATGCGGCGGGTCTCCTTGTAGCGGCGCTGAAGCACTTCCTCGGAGCAGTCCAGAAACAGGATGCGGTAGTCTACGCCGCATTTGTCAAGCCCGTCCAGCGCTTCCTCCACATCGGCGGCGCTGCGGCAGCCGCGCACGTCCAGCACCACGGCCACCTTTTGCAGCATGTTCTCGCCCTGCTGGGCAAAATCCACAAGGCGGGGCATCAGCCCCGCCGGGATGTTGTCGATGCAGAAATAGCCGATGTCTTCCAGCACATTCATCGCCAGCGATTTGCCGGCGCCGGAAAGACCCGTCACGATCAAAAGTTCCATTTTGCTCTTCCCTTTTTCTTTCCGGGGCTCACTCCACCACCCGGATCTCTTTTTCCAGCGTGTAGCCGGTCTGCTCTTTCACTGTTTTGCAAACGAGGTCCGCCAGCGCCAGAACATCGGCGCAGGTGGCCCCGCCCAGATTCACGATAAAGCCGCAGTGCTTTTCGCTGATGGCAGCGCCGCCCACCCGTGCGCCCCGCAGGCCGCATTGCTGAATGAGCGCGCCGGCAAAGGCGCCCTGGGGCCGTTTGAAGGCGCTGCCTGCGCTGGGGTATTCCAGCGGCTGCTTTTCCACGCGGCGGGCCATCAGTTCCTGCATGGCCGCCTCGATCTGCGCCGGGTCACCGGGAACAAGATGCAGCTGCGCGCTGAGAACGTGCCAGCCGGTGCGCTCAAAAATGCTGGTGCGGTAGCCCAGTTCCAGTTCCTCGGCGGGCAGCGTGCGAACAGTGCCCGTTTCGTCCAGAAAGGTCACGGCAGTGAGCACATCACGCATCTCGCCGCCGTAGGCGCCGGCGTTCATGTACACCGCGCCGCCCACGCTGCCGGGAATGCCGAAGGCAAACTCAAGCCCCGAAAGGCCCTGGGCGGCCGCGGCCTTGCACAGGGTGTTCAGCCCAAGGCCGGCATCGGCATAAACGGTCGTCCCCTCAAAGCGGGGCGCGCCGGCCATGGCCGCGGTGTTCAGCACGGCGCCGTCAAATCCGGCATCGGAAAACAGGACGTTGGAACCTTTGCCAAGGAGATAATACCGCACGCCGTTCTGACGGCACAGCCCGACAACTTCGGCCATCTGTTCGCTGTTTTTGGGGGTGCAGAACACCCTGGCCGGGCCGCCGATGCGAAAGCTGGTGTGCTTTGACAGCGGCTCATCCCGGAGAAAATCGATGTTTCTTTTTTTCAGTTCCTGACACAGGGCTTCTATCTGCTCCACTGCGCTCAGCCTCCGAACGATTGATTTTTGCGGGGCTCAGGTCTTGACCTGATCGCCCAGGCGGGCGGCGCCCACCACGCCGGCGTCGTTGAACAACTCGGCGGATTTGATCTTCACGCGGCGCTTGCCGTCGCGGGCGTAGTCCTCCCAGTCCACCTGACGGCGCACAGGACCCAGCAGGGTCTCGCCCTCGCGGGAGACGCCGCCGCCGATGCAGATGATCTCCGGCTGGAAGATGTTGATGACGTTGGTCAGGCCGCAGGCGACGTACTCCACGTACTTGTCGATGAGGCGCTTGGCCAGCTCATCGCCGGCGCGCATGCCCTCGAAGGCGGTCTTGGCGTTGGTGTTGTTGGCGTCGCCGTCCACCAGCTTCCACATCATGTTGTCCGGATGAGAGAGCAGAGCTGCCTTGGTGTCCTCGGTGAGGGCCCGGGCGGAAGCGTACTTCTCCCAGCAGCCGTTGCGCCCGCACATGCAGGGGCGGCCGTCCTTCTGGATGACCATATGGCCCAGCTCCGCGCCGGCATAGTTGAAGCCGGCGAAGATCTTGCCGTCGATGATGATGCCGCCTCCGATGCCGGTGCCCAGGGTGATGACCACCGCATAGCGCGCGCCCTTCGCGCCGCCGGCTATGTATTCGCCGTAAGCCGCCGCGTTGGCATCGTTTTCAATGAAGACCTGGCAGGGCAGCAGCTCCTCCATGTGGTGCTGCAGCTCCCAGTCGCGGTAGCCGAAGTTTGCGTTGAAGTCCACCACGCCCAGCTGGCTGTTCACGCTGCCGGGGGTGCCGATGCCCACCCACTGAATGTCGTCAAAGGAGAGCTGATTCTCGGTGAGCACCCGCTTGCAGAGGTCGGCAATCTTCCGCTCGATCGCCTCCTGAGGCTGGGGCAGGTCGGTGGCGCAGGTGGACTTGGCAATGATGTGGCAGTCCTCGTCCACAATGCCGGCGGTGATGGTGGTGCCGCCCAGATCGACGCCGATGGTGTACTTTTTCATAATGTTCCTCCTATACGTTCCACAACAGGTTTATTGTGCAGTTTCAGTTCCTCCAAAAGCCGCCGGGGCGACGAGTTGACCACCAGCTCTTCGGGAAAGTCTATTTCCTCCAGCAGCCGGACCAGATGCCCTACCCCCGCCTGCATCTGATAGATGGAGTGGGCGTCGGAATTCAGCGCCACCGGGCAGCCGGCCTTTTTGCAGGCCAGTGCCAGCGCCTTCATGTTGCCCGCCCCTTCCGGGCGCACCGCCCAGGAGTTGCCGTTGAGCTCCACCACCTTGTGACGCTCGGCAAACACTTTTGCCACCCGCTCGTAATCGTAGACATGCCTGGCTTGCTCGGAATGGCCGATCATGTCCACTGCCGGGTTTTCGGCAACTTTGAGCCAGAGGTCCGTGGCTTGTTCCACCGTGAGCGTGCCGGGCAGGCAGTCGGTGTGGATGGAGGCGATGACCCAGTCCAACCCGTTCAGCACTTCCGAGGGAAGGTCCAGTGTGCCGTTCACATCCATCACGTTGGCCTCCGCGCCTTTCAGCACGGGGATGCCTTCCAGCACGTCCGGCAGACGGCGGACATTGTAAAAATACCAGATATGGGGCGAGTCCGGCATGGCCGGCCCATGGTCGGTGACCGCAAGGGCGCAGTAGCCCATCTCCTTCGCCGCCCGCGCCATCTCGGTGATGGTGTTGAAGGCATGGTTGGACACAAGGGTGTGCGTGTGCAGGTCCGCAGCGATACGATACAAAATACTATGCTTCCTTTCCCGTTAAATACCCACGTCGTCCTCAAGGCCGAGGCGGGCCAGCAGCTCTTTGGCCGCGTTGTAACCCATCTTTTTCTGGCGGTTGTTGATGGCCGCCGTCTCCAGAATGACCGCCAGATTGCGCCCGGGCATGACGGGGATCACCGTGCAGGGGATCTGCACGCCCAGGATGTCGTAGGTGTCGTTCTCCAGGCCGGTGCGGTCGTAGTTCTTGGTCTTGTCCCAGGGCTCCAGCTGGACCACCAGGTCAACCCGCTCGCTGACCTTGACCGCGCCGATGCCGAACACGCGGGCCACGTTCACGATGCCGATGCCCCGCAGCTCGATGAAGTGGCGGATGTTCTCCGGCGCGGTGCCCACGATGGTGCGGTTGGAGGTCTTGCGCAGCTCCACCGCGTCGTCCGCCACCAGACGGTGGCCGCGCTTCACCAGCTCAACGGCGGTCTCGCTCTTGCCCACGCCGCTGTCGCCCAGGATGAGGATGCCTTCGCCGTAGACCTCCACGAACACGCCGTGACGGGTCACGCGGGGGGCCAGTTCCACGTTCAGGATGTTGATGAGGGAGCTGAGCAGCGTGGAAGTGCTCTCGGTGGAGACCAGCAGCGGCACCTCGTACTGACGGGCAAACTCCAGAAATTCCGGCAGAACTTCCAGCCCGCGGCTGATGATGACAGCGGGCGGCTTCAGAGAGAGCATCTTTTCCAGATGGCGGCGGCGGTCCGCCTCGGGCAGCTCCTTCAGATAGGAGATCTCCACCATGCCGCAGATCTGGATGCGGCTGGCGTCAAAATACTGGTAGTACCCCGCCAGCATGATGCCCGGACGGTTCACATCCGCGGTGTAGATGGGGATGTCGGACAGTTCCTTGGGCGCATAGATGGTATCCATTTTCAAGGTGGCCGCAAGTTCGCTCAGTGGTACGGAAAACGCTGGCATTCAGAACACCCTTTCTTTTATTCGGCAGGACCGGGCGGGCACCGCAAAGCCCCTTTGCTCCGGCTCGTGCGGGCGGAACGGCCCACACCTGCCTGCATATAAACTCATTATATAATATACAGCCGGGATTGGCAATTTTCAATCGGTGCGGGATGGATTTTTGTATCCCATCACAGAGAACGTGCCGGCTGCTCTTTGGGGCAGCCGGCACAGATCGCGCTGTTTTCAAACCATCCGCAGCAGGCAGTAAAAGTTCACCGCGCCGGGCCGGGCCATTCGCCCGTCTTCCTCCATTGCCCGGCAAAGCGCCTCGTCCAGATTGGCAAAGCGGCTGCGCAAAAGGAACACGTCGTTCCGGCGGCCCAAGGTGTCGGCCACCAGTTCCTCCAGCAGGGACTTCACCTCCTCGTCGATGGCCTGCTCCAGCTGCCGGTCCTGCCCGGGAAGGGCGGCGCCTTCCGGGCTCACAAGCCGCTGGATGTCGCCGCTGAAACGCACCGAGAGCTCCATGCCCTCTTCGGAAAACGCGGGCTCGAAGCGCAGCTTGGGCGAGCGCACCTGAAAACTCACCGAGAGCGGTTCCAGCGTGAGCTCCAGCATGTCTGCCTGACCCGCCAGCAAACGGGCCAGCTGTGCCTTTGCCCCCTTCCAGACGGTGTCGGGCTTACCCTCACGGTAAAGGGTCAGCTTTTCAAAGGCGGCGCTCCCCTCCTGCACCGACAGACCGGGGATGACGCCGCTGTCGCTCTGTCCGCTGAACTGATAGAGAAATGTTCTGTACAGGCCGCGTTTTTCCAGCTGTTGCACACTGGAGAGAAAGTCGGTCCCCTTTTCCTGCAGCCGCTCAAAGGCGTCAGGGCCGGCGTCCAGCCCGTAGACCGCCATGTTCGGTCTGCCGCTGGTGTTGCTGGCAAGGTACCGGCAGGCGTCGAACACGCCTTCCTTCATCAGCTTCGGCCCGATGAAAAGCAGTTCGCTCTGGCCGTAAAAAAGGCGGCGGCTCTCGCTCTGCTCGGCGTCCAGCAGCGCCTCGTACACCGTCTCGCCGCTGCCCGAAAGGCAGCGGGCCTGCTCGCTCACCTGCCCCGTGTCGGCGTTGGGGGTGGATTCCAGCACCAGCAGCCGCGCCTCATACTGCCGCTCCTTCTCCACATACACCGCTTTCACTGAAACCCTGTCGCCCAGTCCGCTGCTCGCGCATCCGACCAACAGCGCAGCCCCCAGCAGCGCAAAACAAACCAGCCAGCGTTTCATGCGTTCCTCCCCCTCTCATTCCAAAGACAGTTCAGCGGCGCCGCCAGCAGCACCAGCGCCAGCAAGACCTGCTGAACAGCCATTGCCACCGCTTCGTTCTGGTTCCAGACCGCCAGAAATGTCACCATCACAGTCGCCAACGCCACCCAGTAAGGGCAATGGCCTTTACACGGCTTGATGTTCTGCCAAAGCTTGATGAATCCGGCAAAATACAGGCTTATCTTAATGAGGAACAGCAGCAGCCATACTCCCACATGCAGTGCGTCCAGCCGGCGGAACACCGACAGGCCGCCCAGCCGCGCGATGGTGTAGACGGGCTGGCTTTCGCTGGTATACGCCGTGCCCATAGTCATCTCGCCCAGCAGGGCCAACAGGCTGTTTGCCAGGAATATCGCTCCGATGATTTTGGCCGCGCCCTTTCCGCTGGCGCCTTTGGGGCACAAAAAGGGCAAAAGCAGCAGTTCCGGCGGCAGGTAAAAGCGTGTGAGCGCCAGCTTTGCCAGTGTCCCGGCGCTGGTCTCGGGCGTTTGAAGGTGGCTGAACTGCATCTGCCCCGCCACCGACCAGCCCAGCACCAGCACCGAGGTCGCCGCCAGCGCCAGCACCGGCCAGGCTGCCCGCCCCAGGGCCTGTACCCCGGCAAAGGCGCCGTAATAGGCCGCGCCGAACACCAAAATCAAGAACAGAAGCGCCGCCAGCTGCTGCTGCATCACATAGTTATAGAACCGTTCCCCCTGAATGACCTCCAGCGCGATGGAGAGCACCAGCGCGCCGCACAGGAGCAGCGAGCGGACGGGCCCCGGCTTTTCGCTGCCGCACCAGCGGAGATAGACCGCCATCACAGCACACAGAAGGGCGAACTGCAGTGCACCCGCCAGAATGGCCGTGCGGGCGGGCAGCACTTCCGTCTGCCTGCCAAAGGGCTGGATGAAGCTGTCGGTCAAAAAAGCGGCGAGGACCAGCGTTCCCGCCTGCTTTCGCTCAAAAACGGACTCACGATTCATAGTTTTCCTCACCACCGGGCAGGTCGTTCACGTCAAAGGGATGGCTCGCCAGCCGCTGCCAGGGCATGCGCACAAGGCCGTCCCGCAGGGCGCTGCGGCCAAAGGGCACCAGCGGCGAGGTGTAGGGCACGCCGAAAGAGTGCATGCCGCAGATGCTCACCAGCATCAGGAAGAACATGGTCACCAGACCGAAGGGCCCGAACAGGCCGCCCGCCAGCACAAACAGCACTCGCAGAACGGTGGCGGGCTCATACAGCGACGGGATGACGAAGATGGAGATGGTGGTCAGGGCCGCTACGATGAGCACCGGCGTGCTCATGATGCCCGCCTTGGTGGCCGCGTCTCCCACGATGAGCGCCGCCACGAGGCTCACCGAGTGTCCGATGGGCTTGGGCAGGCGCAGGCCGGCCTCCCGGATGATCTCCAAAAGGACGATGACCAGCATCATCTCCATGAACAGCGGCAAAGGCGTGGCCGTCTCGGCGGCAGCCACCTTGTAAAGAAGCTGTGGCGGGAACAGCTCCGGGGTGTACTCCGCGATAGAGACGAACAGGCCCGGCAGCAGCACCGACAAAAAGAACGCCGTATACTTGAGCAGCCGTACGGCGCTGGCGAAGTAGGCCTTGCCGGCATAATCGTCCAGGCTTTGGAAGTTTTCATTGAAAAAATACGGCACGATCATCGCGAATGGGCTTGCGTTCACGAGAACTACGATTTTCCCCTCGCATATCTTGGCGGCGGCGGTCACGGGGCGCTCGGTATAGCCTACCTCCTGAAAGAAGCTGAAGCTGCCCCGCTGGAGATAGGGCGCGAGATACCCGCTGTCGAACAACACCGGCAGGTCCACCGACTTGAGCTTTTTCTCGATGGCTTCGACAAATTCCGGCTTTGCCAGCGTGCGGTCGTACAACATGGCCACCTCGGTGCCGGTGCGCTTGCCCACGGGGAAGATTTTGATGGTGAGTGATTCAGTGCGCACCAGCCGCCGCACAAGGCTGACGTTGATGCGCACAAGGTCGCAGAATCCTTCCCGGGAGCCGCGGATGTCCCCTTCGCCGGAGGGTTCCTGCACCGAGCGGAACTGCATGTTCTGCGTGGAAAGCACAACTGCTTTACGGCATCTGTCAATGAGCATCACGGTGGTGCCCGCGGTCAGCTGGGTGCGCAGGGCTTCAAAGTCCTCCACCGGCGTATTTTCTACCGGCAGGTCGGTCTGGTGCTGGATGTAGTTGAACAGGTCCTGGCCGTTTGCGGGCTCAAAATGGCTCTCGTTCAGCATCGAGAGCATCACTACCCACAGCCGTTCCAGGGTGGAAAGCCCCTCAAAGAAGCACAAACAGCAAGGCACGCCCCGCACGTTGACGGACTTTGCATACAGGTCGGCGGAGTTGCCAAACATCTCTTTCAGGTGGGCAACATTCGCATCCAGCGAATCGGTCAGGGGTCGCGGCATCGTTCTTCACCTCGCTGCTTAGTATGCCCCGCACCCGCCGGGTCAAAACCATTTGCCGGGAGGAGTTTTGTATGCTGGTGCTCGTGCTTCGCACATTGATGATCTACCTGCTTATCGTGGCCGCCATGCGGCTGATGGGCAAACGTCAGCTTGGAGAATTACAGCCCTCGGAGCTGGTGTCCACCATTCTCATTTCCAACCTCGCCTCCATCTCCATCGAATCCCCCGAGGTGCCGCTGGCGGCAAGCCTTGCGCCCGTCTGCCTGATCGTGGTGCTGGAACTGTTTTCCTCTGCGCTTTGCTATATGAGCCCCACGGCGGCAAAGCTATTGTCCGGCACGCCGGTGGCGGTGATACGGGGCGGCAAGATCGACCAGAAGACCCTGCGGGAGCTTCGGTTCAGCGCCAGCGACCTGCTGGAAGCGCTGCGAGGCAAGGACATTTTCGACCCATCGGAAGTAAACTACGCCCTGGTGGAGACCAACGGCACCCTGAGCGTGAGCCGGATGCCGCAGAAGGACACCCCCACCCGGGAGGATATGCAGGTGCCGCCGCCCGAAGCGCGAACGCCCATGGTGCCCCTTGTCATCGACGGGCGGGTACTGGCGGACAATCTGGCCTGGTGCGGCAGGAACGAAAAGTGGCTGGACAAGGTGCTGCACCAGAACAAATGCAGCCTGCGGCAGGTGCTTTTGCTGCTGGGGGACGATTCCGGGCAGGTGCAGCTGGTCAAAAAAGAGAGCCGCTGAAACCAGCGGCTCTCGGTCAGAAAGGATGATTGGATGAAACGGGTGCGCGCAGCCTTCGGGCTGCTGGCTTTTCTTGCGGTGCTCATCGTGGCCAGCAGCATCCTGGTGAAGACCACCAACGACACACTTTTGGATGACCTGGACCAAATTGGGGCTTTGAGTGTCGCCGGAAATTACGAAGCGGCGTTGGAGGTCATCGACGGGATGAACGGCTTTTTCTCCCGGCGGGAGCACTGGATGGCACTGTTCATCAAGCGGGACTATCTCAGCGGCATCGCCATGTGCCTGGGCGGGCTGTCGGCCTATGTTGGCCCGGATAACCAACAGGACCTGCAGAGCGAGCTTGGAAAAGCCCGCACGCAGATTCTGATGACCGGGCACTTATTTTTCAGTATGCTTTGAGGAATGGCCGTTGAGCATGTCTTTCAGCTCGTCCATGAAGGTGTTGATGTCGCTGAACTGCCGGTAGACCGAGGCAAAGCGCACATAGGCCACTTCGTCGATCTTTTTCAGTTCATCCATGGCCAGCTCGCCGATGTGCATGGAGGTGACCTCTCGCTCGTAGCTGTTCAGCAGCGTCTGCTCGATGCGGTCCACCGCGGCTTCCAGCGTCTGGTAGCTTACCTCCCGCTTTTCACTGGCGCGCAGCATGCCCCCCAGCAACTTCTGGCGGTCAAAGGCTTCGCGGGAGCGGTCCCGCTTGACCACCATCAGGGGCACGGTCTCCACGATCTCGTAGGTCGTGAAGCGCTTGGCGCAGCTCAGGCACTCCCGGCGGCGGCGAATTTTCTCTCCGTCCTCGGTGGGGCGGGAATCGATCACCTTGGAATCCAGTTCGCCGCAGTACGGACATTTCATGGCAGTTTCCTCCTTGGCTGGTGAGTGGGCGGGCGGAGCGCCGCCGTTGAATCACTATACAAACAGTATAGCATATTTTCCCGCAAAGAAAAGATTTTCAGCCAAAAATCCTGCTGTCCAGCTCTTCATAAAGCACTTTTGTGGCCACTTCGTCTGCTCCGCTGAGCACCACGGTCTTCCCCTTCACCTGCATCACGATGCAGGCGTCGCAGCCGGTGTAGGCATAACGGGTGTATGAGCCGAAGGCGTCGTTGCGGAAAGAGCCCATGGAAAGGCGGGGCGAGCCGAACCCGTTGGTGCGGCTTCCGGCGGGGATGTCCTCGGCATATTCGATGCTCTCCACGTCGGCGTAGTCTATTTCGGCGTCAGACCAGTAGCTTGCTTCGATGTTCAGGGCGGTCTCCCCCACCGTGAAATGAATGTCTCCGGTGAAGAGAAGCACCGGCGTGCCCACCACGGCAACGGCCAAAATCGCAAGGACGATGCCCGTTACAACACGGTCCGCTTTCGATCTGAACAGGCACCCGCTCCAGCTGCCATCCCGGACCTGTTTGCGGTAAAGCCAGTAGGAATAGACACAGGGCACCACCGCCAGAACAAGAATGGCCGCCATCATTCCCGCGACCATGGCGGCCCCGGGCAAGAGGCAGCACAACAGCAGCACAAGGCCGCCCGCCACCCACGCTTTACCGCCCAAGCGGTGGGTGCGGTTCCAGTTCTCTTCGTTGGCCAGCGTCCAGGGCAGACGGATGCCCAGCGTGGGGTTCTGCTTCATCTTGGGCATATAGTTGCCGATGATGAGGAACAGCAGTCCCAGGCTGGCGGGCACAAGACGCTCCCAGCCCAGCTCCACATCCAGCGCCACCGCCCAGGTGCCGGCGCAGTAAAACAGCGAGACGAAGGGCAGCAGCCAGTAGACCAGTTCCAGCGCCTTTTTGCTCTGGCCGTTCTGCCGGTTGGTGTGAAAGGTGAGCAGCAGGCACAGCCAATAGGTCGCCAGCATTGCGGCGGGCATCCCCAGGCAGAAGGCCAGCTTTGCGGGGCAGCTTTCGCCGGGCAGCCGCTCCCACAGCCCGATGCCCGCCAGCGCAGGCAGCAGGATGAGCGCGGAGCCAACAAGCGCCTTGCGTTTATTCAAGAGTTTCATCGTTCTCCTCCCCTTTCAGCGTGGTGAGCCAGAGAAGGATTTCCTCCAGCACCGACGCGTTCAGCTCGTAATAAATATACTTTCCTTCCCGCCGGTCCCGCACAAGGTCGGCCTCTTTCAGCACCGAGAGATGGCGGGAGACGGCCGCCGCCGACACCGGGAACCGTTCCGCGATCTGCCCCGCCGTCAGCGGGCCGGCCCGCAGCAGCGTCAGTATCTCCCGGCGGGTGGGGTCGGCGAGGGCTCGAAGCGTGTCTTGCATCGCCATGGCGTCACCTCATTTAACATTCAACTTAATCGTTAAACGTAATATAGCACTGCCTTCTCGCCTTGTCAATGGGGGGGGAAAACAAAAGGGCCGCCCTCCTTTCGGAGAGCGGCCCTTTGAGGCGCAAATTTATTTGGTCAGCAGTTTTTCCAGCGTGGCGATGCGCACGCAGATGCACAGCAGCGTCGCGGCCTGCTCCAGCTCTGCGAGGCTGGGATAGGTGGGTGCGATGCGCAGGTGATGGTCGTGGGGGTCGATGCCGTAGGGGTAGGCAGCGCCTGCGGGGGTCAGCACGACGCCCGCCTGCTTGCACAGTTCCACCGTGCGCTTGGCGCAGCCGTCCATCACGTAAAGACTCAGAAAGTAGCCGCCCTTGGGGTCGGTCCAGTGGGCGATGCCGGGGCAGCTGCCCAGATCGCGGGTGAAGATCTCCTTCACCAGGTCGAACTTCGGCGCGATGATGGCCCGGTGCTTTGCCATGTGCTCCAGAACGCCCTTGCGGTCCTTCAAAAAGCGCACGTGGCGCAGCTGGTTCATCTTGTCGTAGCTGATGATCATGGAGCTCATGTTCTTCAGGATGTGCTCCACGCTCTTGCGGCTGGTGGCCACGGCGGCAACGCCCGCGCCGGGGAAGGTCATTTTACTGGTGGAGCAGAACATCATCGCCCGGTCGGGATGGCCGGCTTTGGCGCACTCGTCCAGGATGGGCAGCACCTCATACACCTCGTCGGTGAGGGTGTGCACACAGTAGGCGTCGTCCCAGAAGATCTTGAAGTCCGGCGCGGCGGTCTCCATGGCGGCCAGACGGCGCACGGTGTCGTCGCTGTAAGAATAGCCGTCCGGGTTGGAATACACAGGAACGCACCAGATGCCCTTGACGCTGTCGTCATCCTTCACAAGACGCTCCACCACGTCCATGTCAGGGCCGGTCTCCAGCATGGGCACCGGGATCAGCTGGAAGCCGAAGTACTCGGTGACCTTGAAGTGACGGTCATAACCGGGGGTCGGGCAGAGAAACTTGATGTTGGTGCAGAAGCGCCAGGGGCGGATGGAGTCCACAAAGCCCGCACGCCAGCCCAGGTCGATGAGGTAATACATGGTGGACAGCGCGGAGTTGCCGCACACCAGCACCTGCTCGGGGCTGGGTACGCGCATCACGTCGGCGAAGAAACGCCGCGCCTCGGGAATGCCCTCCAGATAGCCGTAGTTCCGGGTGTCCACACCGTTCTCGCCGATGTAGTTCTCCAGCTTCATCATGTCGGCGGAAAGGTCCAGCTGCTCCGGGCAGGGCTTGCCGCGGGACATATCCAGCTTCAGGCCCTTCTGCTTGAACGCTTCATACTTGCTCTGCTGGAAGCCGAGTTCTGCCTCCAGCGCGGCCCGGTCCATGGAACCGTACTCCTTCATTGCATCCATTCCCCTCTTAAATTATATTCCACTTTATGCGTCTGCCGGGCTGTCTGCTCACTGCACCGCGGCCTTTCCCCTGCCGCGCAGCCCGGCTGCCAAAGCGTATGCGGATATTATAGTACAATTCCTTTTGGGAAACAAGCATTTCGCGCCCCTTTTGCAGGTACGAAAATGCCAAACAAGCCTGAAACAGCCCCGCCAAACGGCGGGGCTGCCTTGCTTTTGGGGATGAGGGTCAGGCTCACACCTGCATGTTCATGGGGTTCTCGGCAGTCTCGGTGTCCACCTTGTCGAACTGATAGTCGTTGCCAGGCAGGATGGCGTTCAGCAGGATGCCCATGATGGCTGCGATGGCCAGGCCGGACAGGGTGATGCTCACACCGGCCACCTGGAAGGTCAGGCCGCCCAGGCTGTTGAAGCCCAGAGCGCTGACCAGGATGACCGCGGCGATGATGAGGTTGCGGCTGTTGGTGAAGTCGACCTGGTTCTCGACCACATTGCGCACGCCGATGGCGCTGATCATGCCGTAGAGGATGAAGGACACGCCGCCGATGATGGCAGTGGGCACGGTGTTGATGACCGCGTCAAACTTGGGGCTGAAGCTCATCAGAATGGCGAACACGGCAGCGATGCGCATCACGCGGGGGTCGTAGATCTTGGTCAGGGCCAGCACGCCGGTGTTCTCGCCGTAGGTGGTGTTGGCAGGGCCGCCCAGTAAGCCGGCCATGCTGGTGGCCAGGCCGTCGCCCAGCAGGGTCTTGTTCAGGCCGGGCTCGCGGATGTAGTTCTTGCCGGTGGTGGCGCTGATGGCGGCGATGTCGCCGATGTGCTCCATCATGGTGGCCAGAGCGATGGGCATGATGGTCAGGGTGGAGGAGATGTCAAACTTGGCCAGGGCGCTGGTGTGGATGGGGATGCCGAACCAGTCGGCCTGGGCGATGGGCGCAAAGTCCACCGCGCCGGTGACCAGAGCCACAACGTAGGACACAAGCACACCCAGCAGGATGGGCAGGATCTTGACCATGCCCTTGCCCCAGATGTTGCAGACCACAACGGTGCCCAGGGCCACGAAGGCCAGCAGCCAGTTGGTGGCGCAGTTGGTGATGGCGCTGGGGGCCAGGATCAGGCCGATGGCGATGATGATGGGGCCGGTCACAACGGGCGGGAAGAAGCGCATGATGCGGCCGATGCCGAACACAGTGATGAGCAGGCTCATCACCAGATAGACAAGACCCGCGAACACAACGCCGCCGCAGGCGTAGGGCAGCATCTCGGTGTTGGGGGTGCCGTCGGCGGCCATGGGAGCCACGATGGCGAAACCGCCCAGGAAGGCGAAGGACGAACCCAGGAAAGCGGGAACCTTGCCTTTGGTGATCAGGTGGAACAGCAGGGTGCCCAGGCCCGCGCACAGCAGCGTGGTGGACACATTCAGGCCGGTCAGCAGCGGCACCAGAACTGTCGCGCCGAACATGGCGAAGGTGTGCTGCACGCCCAGGATGATCATCTTGGGCACGCCCAGCTGGCGGGCGTCAAAAATGCCCTCGTTCACTTTCTCATTCATTTACATTTTCCTCCTCTTGCTCTTTGCTGCTCTATTCTAAAAGCCTGCGGGGACCCGCCGGCGCGGCGCATAGAAAGCTCAAAAAAGAGGCATTGGTGTTAAAACACCAATGCCTCTTTGAAAACTGGAAACAAAACCGGCGAAAAAGCCAGCAGCTCACTCTTCAGAAACGATTTTTTCATCCGCATGTCTGCCGCCCCCTTCGCAAATTTTTTACATTATAGCAATTTCATTTACAAAATGCAAGCCTCTTTTTTATGGAATTTTGCGGGAGGGGCAGATGCTGCCATGATGGGTTCTGTTAAAAGAAAAGCGCCGAAGCAAACCGAGGTTTGCTCCGGCGTGGTGCCGCTGACCGGGATCGAACCGGTACGGTGTTGCCACCGAGGGATTTTAAGTCCCTTGCGTCTGCCAGTTCCGCCACAGCGGCGCAGCTAAAAAGCTATTTTATAATACAATACCCACCCGGCAAAGTCAACACGAGGGGTGGGAAATTGTATTTTTGCCGCCAATGCCTTATAATAATGAAAACACGCCGCCCGCTCAAAGCCGGGCGGCCATGACGGAGGCTGCAATGACCCCGAACAACAAGCGTAACATTCGCCTTTTTCTGCTGGGGGCCCTGTTGGGGCTCGCAGCCTTTCTGTGTTTATACGGCGTTTCGGCGCTGGACGTGACCAACGACACGTTTTTGCGCGGCGGCTACATCGAGCAGGACGTGCAGCAACATTACGCCGGCTGGCTGTTTTACCGCCAGTCCCCCATCTCGCTGCCGCTGTGCGAGACAGACCACCTGAACTGGCCCGACGGCACCAGCATCGCCTTCACCGATTCCATTCCGCTTTTCGCAGCCTTTTTCCGGCTGCTGAGCCCGCTGCTGCCGGAGACGTTCCAGTACTTCGGGCTTTACACCGCGCTGTGCTTTGCGCTGCAGGGCGGGTTTGCCGCGCTGTTGGTGGGTCTTTTTACTCGCTCGGACCTTGCCGCGCTGCTGGGCGCTGTGCCCTTTGTGTTCAGCCCCATCCTGCTGGAGCGGGCGTTCCGCCACACCTCGCTGGCGGCGCACTTCCTCATCCTGGCGGCGCTCTATTACTATGTGTCGGGCATGCGGCAAAGCCGCTTTGCCTTCAAGGGACTTTTTGCCGTCAATGCGCTGGCCATCGCCATCCACCCCTACTTTGTGCCCATGACCTACGCCATCACCTTTGCGCTGGTGGCGGGATATTCCTGGCGTAACCGCCGGCTTCTGCGTCCCGCCGCTTTTCTGGCGGCGAATCTTGCGGCCACTGCCTGCGTGGGCTGGCTGTTCGGTGTGTTCAGCTCAACGGGTTCCGGCGCGGGCGGCGCTGGCAACGAATACGGCTATTTTTCCATGAACCTGAACGCCCTCTGGAACCCCACCAGCCGCGGCGTTGTCTGGAGTCTGTTCCTGCCCGTGCAGAATCAGACGGGCGGCAACTACGACGGTTTCAACTACCTGGGCCTGGGCGTGCTGCTGGGCGCGGCAGTGGTCGCGGTGTGGGGCCTCTGGGTGCTGCGCGCCCGGCTGCTGACGCTTGCGCGCCGGCACGGCTGGCTGCTGTTCGTCTGCGCATGCCTGACCGCCTTTGCGGTGAGCCATGTGGTCACAGCCAACGGCGCGACCCTCTTCCGCATTCCCCTGCCGCAGGCGCTGGTAGAGCTGGCCACCACCCTGCGCAGCAGCGGACGGCTGTTCTGGCCGGTCTATTACCTCATCATGCTGGCTGCGGTGGCGGGGCTGATGCGGCTGTGCGGTGCGTTGCGCTTCAAACATGCAGGCATCGCGGTCCTGGCCTGTCTGTGCGTTGTTCAGCTGGTGGATCTGAGTCCGGCGCTGGCCCAGAAGGCCGCATCCCTGCGGGAATATTCCCCTATTGAGACCGACCTTGTCACCGGCACCACCCCGGCGCTCAGCATGACCACCGATTTCTTTGAGACGGTGAGCGGGCGTTACGATACTCTCATTGCTCTGGACCCGCTGACGCAGACCGGGATGGAACTGGCCCTTTATGCCGCTGACGAGGGGATGAACAGCACCGACACTTCGGTGGTGGCCCGCTATGACGAAGTTGCCGCAGGGGCCCGCCGTACCGGCTTTATCGACGAAGTACTCTCCGGGGAGATGCGCTCCGACTGCCTGTATGTGACCGAGAGGCCCGAGACCTTTTTGCAGCTGGCAGACGCCGCCGCAGAACAGGGCGCCTGGTGCGGCGCTCTCTATGCCCGGGAGGGCGAGAGCGAAAGCGAACCCGCTCTCTATGTGATCGCGCCGGGGTTGGACGGGTACAGCCATGAACTTGCGGTGACTTACAGCGAAGATTTTCCCCTGCGCATCGCGGACTATTCCGACGACTACTGGTTTGACGGCGTTCTGAGCCTGAATCTGGCCGACATCGGCCGGGAAGCGGACGAAAACAAAGTAGTGCTGTTTTATGATACGCCCCTTGCCCGCTGCCGCCTGACCCCGGGCGCTGCCATCCTCTGCGCGGGACAGCGCTACCCCATTCTGGATGTGGACGACAGCGATGAGGGCTGGCTGATGGTGACGCTGGACACAGCGGACGCCCGCCCTCTGGCCGGAAAGGATCTGGTGATTCAATAACATGGAAGTGCTGCGCGTAAACTGCCTTTTGCCCACCCGGCTGGACAAATACCTGATGCAGCAGTACCCGGTGCTGACGCCGGGCCGCCTGAACAAGGCCTTGCGGGAAAACAAAATTAAGCTGAACGGCAAAAAGCAGCCCCTCTCCACCCGTGTGCAGGCGGGCGACGAGATAAAGCTGTTTCTTTTGCCCGACCAGCTGAACGCTGCGCTGCCCGTGGAAGGCCCGGCTTTCTTGCGGGCGAAGTACCCCGCCAAAGTTGTATATGAGAATGACCAGCTGCTCATCGCCGACAAACCCGCTGGCCTGCCGGTGAACGACGAAAGCGACCCGGACACTCTCATCCACCGGGTGCAGCTGTATCTCTATAAAAAGGGCGAATACCGCCCCGGCGAGGGCTTTGCCCCGGCGCTGTGCCACCGGCTGGACACCGGCACCAGCGGCCTTGTGCTGGTGGCCAAGACCGCCCAGGCGCTGGCAGATTTGACCGAGCTCATCCGGGCACGGCGACTGAAAAAGGAGTATCTCTGCGTCACCTTCGGGCGGCCGGAGCCCCCTGCCGCCACATTGACGGGCTGGCTGAAGAAGGATGCGGCAAAGGGCCGGGTCACCGTGGTGGACCGCCCGGCGGCGGACGCAGTGCCCATCGAGACCCGCTACGAAACAATGGCCGTCAGCGGGCGGTTGGCCCTTCTGCGGGTGGAACTCATCACCGGGCGCACCCACCAGATACGCGCCCATTTGGCCAGCATCGGCTGCCCCATCCTGGGGGACGGAAAGTATGGTCAGAACGCCGTGAACCGGCAGCTGCACTTCAAGTATCAGGCGCTGTGTGCCTGGCGGCTCACCTTCCCGGCGGACTGCCCTTCCTCCCTCGCTTCTGTGAACGGAAAATGCTTTACGCTTGAAAAGCCCTGGTACTGCCGCCAGCTGCTGGACGGCGAACTGAAATAAAAGAACGGACCGCGGCGCGGGCATCAGCCCCGCTGCGGTCCGTTTTGTATTTCGTCGATCTCTTCCCAGGTATAAAGGCTGTTCAGCACATCGCACAGCGCCTTTTTGGAAAGCCGCGGCGGCAGGCCCAGGTGCTTCAAAAAGGCGTAGCGCTCTTCCCTGCTGCCGGCGGTGCCGGAAAGGCCCCAGGCGTAAAGGTCGCCGTAGGTGATGACGCGTCCCGCGCGGCGGGCGGTCTCCTGCCCTCCCGCGGACAAAACCGCCTGCCGAAGCGCCTGCACGTCAAAGCCCTCCACGCCCAGCAGGCCCTCTTTGCCGGGAGCGGCTTTGCGTTTTTCCTTGCCTTCCACTGCGGGCACATAGGCGTGGCGCACATGTTCCGCCCCCACAAGGTCCGCCACAAAGCGACGGATGCGAAAGCCCGCCGCGTCCGGGTCGGTCAGGACAATGACGCCCCGCTGACGGCCCAACTCTTTCAGAAGGCTCTGGGTCTCCTTGTCCTTGAAGATGCCAAAGCCGTCGGTGGTCAGGATGAGCGCATCCACTGCGTTGGTGAGGGCTGCCGCGTCGTAGCGGCCTTCCACCACCAGCACCTGACGGATACGCGGCCTTTCGCCCGTCATCGGCGGCCTCCCGCCGCCGCAAGGCGGCACAGCGCTGTTTGCAGCAGCACGTCCGGGGCGGTGGGCGAACCACCCTTCAAATCGCCGTCCAGTTCGGCCAGCACTTCCAGGCAGGCGGCCAGCTGAGCCAGGGTGTAGCTGGACGCGTTCCTGCCGCTGATCTGAAGGCGGGTGGGCTTGCCGGTGTAGCCAAAATCCTTGCAGACCCGGTTGTAGTCCAGCTTTTGGGCCTGGGCCGCCTTGACGCGGTACATATCCACAAAGCTGCTGGCAAGCGCGGCGGTGATGGCGATGGGGTCAGTTTTGAGGCGCAGCAGCACCTCCAGCATTTCGCAGGCGCGGGCGGCGTTGCGGGAGGTCACACAGCGCACCATGTCGAACACATCCGCCTCCAGGTTGCGGGTGCCCATCTCCACCACCAGCGCGGGGGTGATCTCGGTGTAGCCGCTGGCGGCGGCCAGCTTGTCCACCTCGTTTTCCAGCAGGAACATGTCCTGGCCGCACCGCTCCAGCATGGCGGCTGCGGCGTTTTCTGACAGTTCGGTGCCCTGTTCCCGGGCGCGCTGGCGCAAAAGCGCCCGCAGCTGCTGCGGGCCGGGGTGGACCATCTGCGCCGCATAGCCTTCCTTTTCGCAAAGGGCGATGAGCTTTTTGGCCTGTTTGCCGATCTTGAGCTGGCCGCGTTCCTCGATGAACACGCTGAACATCACAAACGTGGCGTTCTCTGTGCTGGCCAGCACGTCGCACACCTCTTCCAGGTCCTTTTCACCGTAGGAAGCGGGCTGCAGGTTTGGCATCGAAACGATGCGCCGTGTGCCGAAAAAGGAGATGGTGCCCGCGGCCATCACCATCTCTTCCACGCTGGGGGCGGGGCCGTCCAGCACGGTGACTTCCCCGTCGGTGGCGGCGGCCAGTTCCGCCAGGGTCTTTTCGGCGGCGGTGCGGGCCAGGAAGGAATCGGAGGAATAGAAATAGTAGGCAGAAGCGCCTTTTTCCAGCGCCTCACGCCACTGCGTTTTGTTGTAAAGCATAGCTTCCTCCTTTCAGCGCCACCGCCCGGCCCGGGCGTATCAGCACCCGCGCGCCGCGGGGCGCAAAGTACACATCGCTGCCCTGCAGAGCCTGCCATTCGTAGGCAGCGCAGACGATCAGCGTCTCAGCCTGCAGGCTGGAAGGTTCCGTGCTTCCGGTCACGGCAAGGTCAGCCTTTACCGGCGTGCCGGTATTCGCCGTCCCGGCGGGCACGGCGATTTTGTATCCGTCCACATCCAGCAGCGCCAGACTGCCGCCGCGCAGGCGGATGACTGTTGCCATTATATCACAAACCGAGAGGGTTTGGGGTTCATTCACCGCAAAATCCTCCACCGAAAGAGTATGTACCGCATCGGGCGCGGCGGAGGATGCGTCAGTGCGCAGGTCTATCACCCATTCTGCTTGGTCGATGCCTTTGCTTTGAAGATATTCCTGCACCTGCCCGGCGTTGGTCTCGCCGCCGCGGAACACCACGAGAGCGTGCCCGTCCTGCACGGCGGCAACACAGGGGCTGGCCGCACTGCCAAGGACTGCCAGCTCCACCGTCCCCTGTTCCAGCACCAGTGCCCAGACGACGCCCAAAGCCACCAGCGGAAGTGCGGTCAGCCATGCAAACCGCCTGAACCCCAATCTCCAAGCGCAAAGCACGGCGCACGCCGATGCGGCAAGCACGATGAGGGAATAGTCCCGGGGCAGCGGCAGCCGGGCCAGAGGCAGCCCCGCGCAGAACGCGGCCACGGCGTTGAGCAGTTTTGCCAAAAGCCCGCCCACCAGCGAAAAGGACCGCGCGGCGAACTCCAGCCCGGGAATGAAGCCGCACCCACCGGCCAGCATGCCGAACACCACGCAATATCCCGCAAGGGGCAGGGACAGCAGGTTGGAGAGCACGGTCACGCCGCTCACCGACAGACCGCCCATCAACTGTACCGGCAGGGTGAAGAGCGCCGCGAACACCGTGGGCAGCAAAAGAGAGAGCGCTCCTTCCTTCAACCGGCAAAGCGGCGGCCTTATGTCGTCCGGCTGCTTTGCCTGCATCATTTTCAGCGCTTCGCCCCCAAGCACCACGCCGAGGGCAGCGGCAAAAGACAGCTGAAACGCCAAATCGCACACGGCATAAGGCCCTTGAAAGCTGATGAGAACAGCCGCAAGGGCCATGGAGGTGAGCGGATCGGCGGAAAGCAGGAACAGACTGCCCAGATGCAGGATCAGCGCGCCGATGCCTGCCCTGAGCACCGAGGGCGAAAAGCCGGTGAGCCCCATCATGAACAGAACGAGCAGAATGGCCGCCGCTGACCTCAGCCGCCGGAAGCGGCCGGTGTGGGTCGCAAACACGCCGCACACAAGACTCAGGTGCAGACCTGACACCACCAGCAGATGGGAAATGCCCGCATCCCGGTAGCCATCGGTGATTTTGTCGGGCAGACGGCTTTTGTCGCCGCTGGCCATGGCCGCAAGCACCGCCCCTTCATTGGCCGGCAGATAGCGGGCAACATTCGAGGCGAACTGCGCCTGGAAGCGGCTCAAGGTATACCGGAAACTATTGCTCTCCCCCACAAGTTCAGGGCTTTCCCGGTATTCCGCCTGCAGATACACCCCGTCCGCCAGACTGGAATAGAAATATTCGTCCTTTTCCAGTGACTCAAGATCAAGGGACACGCGGAACTGCTGCCCTTCCCGGCAACCGGGAAAGACCGGCAACGAAACAAGAACGTGCGGCAGGCGTTCTCCTGTTTCGCTGTTTTCCAGCAGTTTGAGCCGGACCCGCATCGTATTCTCGGCAAAGCCGGGTTCCGCGCTCACCACTTCGGCCAAAACATCCATTTGGCGGCCTGCGAGGGAAAACGCCGGCCGGGCATGAAGTGTAAAGCCAGCGCACTGTACAATAAATCCTGCCAGGATCGCCAGCGGCAGCACACGGGCAAGGCCGCGCTTTCCCCTTGCCCAGGCAATGATGCCGCCGCAAACAAAAACTGCCGCAAGCGGCAGAAAAGCCGCCGGCGGCAGAGTGACAGCAGCCAGCTGAGTGAGAACATATACACCGCCAAAGGCGGCTGCCGGGCGCCGCATGACGATCAGTGCGGGAACAGGGGCAGTTTTTCCAGATACACGATGTCCGTCCTGTCGGCGGCATCACCCTCCGCGAGAACGGCGGCACGGGCAACAACAGTGCCGGTGCTGCGGGCCACAAGGCCTTCCAGCGCATGCAGAGAGCCGCCGGTGCTGATCACGTCGTCCACAATGAGCACCCGTTTGCCGTTCATGGCATCCAGGTCCTTGCGGTCGATGACCAGCTTCTGCTTGCCGTTGGTGGTGATGGATTCATCTTCCACGATCACCGGCTCGCTCATGTAAAGCTTTTCGGCTTTGCGGGCAGGAATGTACAGCTTGCCGCTCTGACGGCTCATCTCATAAGCCAGGGGGATGCCCTTGGCTTCAGCGGTGACGATCACATCGAATTCCGGGCAGCGCTTGAGCAGTTCCTCGGCGCAGGCCACGGTGAGCTCCACGTCGCTGAACATGATGAACGCGGCGATGTCCAGGTGCTCGTTGATGGCGCAGATGGGCAGCTCGCGGGTGAGCCCGGCCACATGCAGCGTATAAGTTTTTTCAGACATTCAAGATCCCTCCTGTATCACATTTGAAGAGGCGAAACACATTTTGTCAGCCCGGAGGCCAGGCGAGGCTGCGCTTTGCCAGCACGTGGAAGTGCAGATGGCGCACGCTCTGACCGCCGTCCTCCCCCACGTTGGTGACCACGCGGTAGCCCTTTTCGCACCCAAGCTCATCGCACAGGCGGGCGATGGTGGCGAACACATGGGCCAGCAGAGCGCCGTCCTCCTCCCCCAGCTTTGCGGCGGAGTCGATGTGGGTCTTGGGGATCACCAAAAAGTGGACCGGGGCCTGGGGGTCGATGTCGTAAAACGCCAGGATCTTATCGTCCTCAAACAGCTTGTTCGAGGGGATCTGACCTGCCGCGATCTTGCAGAACAGACAATCGTCCATCGGTGGGTTCCTCCTTTCCAAGGGTCGGTGCGCCAGACCCTTTGCCCGGCGCACCGCTTTGCAAAAACTTTTTAAGCCTGCAGGATGCCCGCAACGATGCCGGGCACAGCGTTCAGGGCTTCGTCGATCTTGGTGGCGTCCTTCAAACCGGCCATGGCAAGGTCCGGCTTGCCGCCGCCGTTGCCGCCGGCGATGGCCGCGATCTGCTTGACCAGAACGCCCGCCTTGAGGCCGGCATCCTGCGCGCCCTTGCCGCAGCAGACCACCAGCGAGATCTTGCCGTCGGTGCTGCCCACCAGCGCGCTGACCACGTTGGGAGCCTTGTCGCGGATCTTCTCGCACATGCCGCGCAGCGCCTCGGGGGCGGTGCCGGAGAGATAAGCGGTGACGATGTGGATGCCGTTGACCTCGGCGGCGTTCTCAAACAGGCCGTCGATCTTGCTGGCGGCCACTTCGGCCTTGACCTGCTCCAGTTCTTTGGTCAGGCTCTTGACCTCCGCAGCCATGCCCTCGGCGCGCAGGGGCAGGTCTTTCAGGTTGTTCACCTTCAGGCTGCCGGCCACCTTGTGCAGCATCTCGGTGCGCTCGTCCAGCAGGCGCAGCACGCCGAAGCCGGTGGTGCCCTCGATGCGGCGCACGCCGGCGGCCACGCTGGACTCGCTGAGGATCTTGAAGCAGCCCAGCTGAGCGGTGTTGCTCACGTGGGTGCCGCCGCAGAACTCGGTGGACCAGCCGTTGATGTCCACCACGCGCACGATCTCGCCGTACTTCTCGCCAAACAGGGCCATGGCGCCCATCTTCTTGGCCTCAGCCAGGGGCATGTTCTGCACGGTGACGTCCAGCGCCTCAAAAATCTTCTGGTTGACGATGTGCTCCACCAGCGCCAGCTCCTCGGGAGTCACCGCGCTGAAATGGGTGAAGTCGAAGCGCACCCGCTCGTCGTCCTCATAGGAACCGGCCTGATGCACATGGCTGCCCAGCACCTCGCGCAGCGCCTTCTGCAGCAGATGGGCGCTGGTGTGGTTGCGGGCGATGGCGCGCCGGCGGCCCTTGGACACGCTGGCGGTGGCGGTCTCGCCCACGATGGCGGTGCCCTCGGTCAGGGTGCAGGTGTGGACGAAGTAGCCCTTCGGGGTCTTCTTGACAGCCTTGACCTCCAGGCGTGCGCCGGAGGCGGTGACGATGGTGCCGGTGTCCGCCACCTGACCGCCGCTCTCGGCATAGAAGGGGGTGCGGTCCAGAACCACCAGCACGCCTTCCTTGGCGCCGTCGTCGGTGGAAACAGCCTCCAGCAGCTCCTCGCCGTCTGAGAGGGCCAGCACGGTGCCCTTGTCCTCCAGCACGTCATAGCCGGTGAACACGGTGGGCTCGGCGTTCAGCTCGCCGAACAGGTCGGCGCTCCAGCCGGAAATGTCGCGGGAGAGGCGGTCCTGACGGGCCTTCTCCTTCTGCTTTTTCATCTCCGCCTGGAAGTTCTCCTCGTCCACGGTGATGCCCGCCTCAGCGGCGATCTCACGGGTGAGGTCCAGGGGGAAGCCGAAGGTGTCGTTCAGCTTGAAAGCGTCGATGCCGGAGAGGATCTTCTCCTTGCCGGAAAGCGCCGCCTTGGTGATGTTGTCGATCAGGCCGTTCAGGATGTTCAGGCCCTGGTCGATGGTCTTGTAGAAGCGCTCTTCCTCGGTGCCGATGACCTTCTTGATGTAGTCGGCGTGCTCCTCCAGCTCGGGATAGCCGGCCTTGTTCTCATGGATGACGGTGTCCACCAGCTCGGTGAGGAAGGGGCGGTCGATGCCCAGCATCCGGCCGTGGCGGGCGGCGCGGCGCAGCAGGCGGCGCAGCACGTAGCCGCGGCCCTCGTTGGAGGGCAGGATGCCGTCGCTGACCATGAAGGTGGTGGAGCGGATGTGGTCGGTGATGACGCGGATGGAGATGTCGGTCTTCTCGTCCTGGCCGTAGATGTGGCCGCTGATGCGCTCCACATGGTTCAGGATGGCGCGCACGGTGTCCACCTCGAAGAGGTTGCCCACGTTCTGCATCACGCAGGCCAGACGCTCCAGGCCCATGCCGGTGTCGATGTTGGGCTTCTCCAGCCGGGTGTAGGTGCCCTTGCCGTCGGAGTCGAACTGGCTGAACACCAGGTTCCAGACCTCCATGTAGCGGTCGCAGTCGCAGCCCACCTTACAGTCAGGCTTGCCGCAGCCGTGCTCGGGGCCGCGGTCGAAGTAAATTTCGCTGCAGGGGCCGCAGGGGCCGGAGCCGTGCTCCCAGAAGTTGTCCTCCTTGCCGAAGCGGACCATGTGGTCCTCGGGGATGCCCACCTGCTTGGTCCAGATGTCCCAGGCCTCGTCGTCGTCCTCATAGACAGAGATGTACAGCAGGTCGGCGGGGATCTCCAGCACCTTGGTCAAAAATTCCCAGGCCCAGCTGATGGCCTCAGTCTTGAAGTAATCCTGGAAGCTGAAGTTGCCCAGCATCTCAAAGTAGGTGCCGTGGCGGGCGGTGATGCCCACGCGCTCGATGTCCGGGGTGCGGATGCACTTCTGGCAGGTGGTCACCCGGTGACGGGGCGGCTCCTCCTGGCCCAGGAACCATTTTTTCATGGGGGCCATGCCGCTGTTGATGAGCAGCAGACTGTTGTCATTCTTGGGCACCAGCGGGAAGCTGCCCAGCCGCAGGTGGCCCTTGCTCTCGAAGAAGGAGAGATATTTCTCTCGCAGTTCATTCAGACCGGTCCATTGCATCGTTCAAATCTCCTCTTGTTTGATGGATTTAGGCGGCACGGCCCAAAAAAACAGCCTTCGTCCCCCTTTGCAGGGACGAAGGCTGAAAATGCTCCGTGGTACCACCCAGATTGCGGCCCGAAAGGACCGCCGCTTTTGCGCCCGTTAACGCCGTGCCTACGCCCGGTTCATCACCGGGGGCTCAAGGGTGGCTGCAGCGCGCTTTTGGCAGAGACCTTTCACCAGCCGGTCCCCTCTCTGCATGCCCCGCACGCTGTTGGCCCTATCACAGCCATTTTATTATTTTTTACGTTGCAATTATACCGCCCTCAAGCGCCGTTGTCAACACTGTTTTCGGCCTGGGAAGCCGCCTCGTCAGCGGTTTTGAGCCCGGTGTAGCCGCCCGGGTCCAGCCAGTAAAGCGCCTCGCAAACCTGAGCGAATATCTCCCCGCAGCTCACGGCAGGCTCGGGGGTGCCGTCCTGCATGACCACGATGGTGTACTGGGGGGCCTCCGCGGGCCAGAAGCCGGCGAACCAATAGTTCATCAGCTCCTCCCCCGCCTCATTGTAGGTGCCGGTCTGGGCGGTGCCTGTTTTGCCTGCCGCGCTGCCAAGGAGCGGCTGGGCATCCTTGCCCAGGCCCCGCTCCACCACGCTGGCCAGCATTTCCTGCAGAAGGACGGCATTCTCCTCTGACATCACCCGGCGGCTCTCGGGTGCGTAGAGGGACTGGACCGTTTCGCCGCTGTCCTCGTCGATCACCGCCTCCAGAAAGCTGGGGGTGCGCCAGACGCCCTTTGCCGCGATGGCATTGAAAGCGCCCGCCACCTGCACCGGCGTGGCCAGCAATTCGCCCTGGCCGAAGCTGACGCCGGCCAGCTGGCCCAGGTCCTGCAGGCGCTGGGCGTTTGGCAGATTGCCCGCGGCGCTTTGCAGGCCGCCCGCCAGATACACAGCGTCCCCAAAGCCGAAGTCCTCCGCGGCCTGGCTCACCGCTTCGCCGCCCAGCTTGAGGCCCAGCTCGATGAAAAAGCAGTTGCAGCTTTTTTCCAAAGCGCTGGTCAGGTTCATCTGCCCGTGGGCGCGGCTGAGGGCGCAGCGGTAGACGTGCCCGTTCAGGTCCACCGAGCCTTCGCAGTCATAGGTGTACCAGTCCCAGGTCTTTTCCAGTGCGGCGGCCGCCAGCACCGGCTTGAACACCGAGCCCACATTGTATTGGCAGAGCACCCGGTTGAGCAGCGACGTGTCCTGGGCTTCGATGCTCTTCTCCACGGCGCGGGGGTCGAACTCCGGCAGGCTGACGCTGGCCCGCACCCGGGCAGAGTCCACCTCCAGCACCAGCACGCAGCCCTGGGTCATGTTTTTCTGGGCCACCCCTTCGCAGGCGCGCTGGATGGTCTCGTCCAGGGTGAGCATCACCCCCGTGGACTGGCCCTGTTGGGTGATGAGCTGCGGCTCACTGCCGCCAACAAGGTCTCCCTGGGCGGTGGTGACGCACTGGACGCTTTCCAGCGTGCGCTGGCTGCCCAGCACCTCTTCAAAAGCGAGTTCCAGTCCGCTGACCCCTTCCCCCTCGCCGTTCACATACCCCACCAGATGGGGCGCCACGGCCACCGGGAAATAGCGGCTGGGCACCGCGTAGGTGTAGATGCCCAGGGAGGAGAGATCCTGGTCCACCTGCACCAGAAAGGGTTCGTGGGAATTGCGCCGGCTGTAAAGCAGCGACTGCTGGGCATAGGGCACGTGGTCGAACAGCTGGGCATAGCTGCTCTCGCCGGGGATGGACAGGGCGTAATACTCCACCCCGTAGGCCGTGAGATTGCGGCCCTTACAGTCGTAGAGGTCACCCCGGGAGTAATCCAGCGGCAGGGTGGTGACCGTCTGGGCCTGGGCGGTGTCGGCAAAATCCTGATTGCGGGCCAGCAGGAACAGCCGGCCCATCACCACAGCGAAGGCGGTAAGAAACGCCCCGAACAGGGCAACGATGCGCCGTGTCGTCAAAAAGCAGCGCCTCCTTTGCGTCCAGCCGCCGCGGTGTGCGGCGTGCCTTTGAAAGCAGTATGGGCCCGGATGCAAAAGCTCAAACAGCGCGCTTGTGCAATAGAAAAACCCGGGCCCGCCTGGAATTCCAGGCGGGCCCGGGTAATGCTTGCTGATTTGGGGAGCGGTGCTTAGTACATGCCGCCCATGCCCATGTCGCCTGCGGGGGCGGCGGGAGCGGGCTGCTCCGGCTCGTCGGCCACGAGGCTCTCGGTGGTCAGCACCATGCTGGCCACGCTGGCGGCGTTCTCCAGGGCGGAACGGGTCACCTTGGTGGGATCCACGATGCCGGCCTCGATCATGTCGCAGTAGACTTCGTTCTGGGCATCAAAGCCGTAGTTCATCTTGCCAGCGCTGAGGATCTTGTCAATGATGACGCTGCCCTCCAGACCGGCGTTCTTGGCGATCTGGCGCAGGGGAGCCTCCAGAGCCTTCAGCACGATCTTGGCGCCGGTGCGCTCGTCGCCCTCCAGGCTCTCGCAGACCTTGCTGACCGCGGGAACGGCGTTGATGGGGGCGGTGCCGCCGCCGGCCACGATGCCCTCTTCCACGGCAGCCTTGGTGGCGTTCAGAGCGTCCTCGATGCGCAGCTTCTTGTCCTTCATCTCAACTTCGGTGGCAGCACCGACCTTGATGACGGCCACGCCGCCGGCCAGCTTGGCCAGACGCTCCTGCAGCTTCTCCTTGTCGAAATCGCTGGTGGAGACTTCCATCTGAGCGCGGATCTGAGCCACGCGGTCCTTGATGGCGTTCTTGTCGCCGCTGCCGTCCACGATGGTGGTGGTCTCCTTGGTGACCTTCACCTGACGGGCGCGGCCCAGCATGTCCACGGTGGCGTCCTTCAGCTCATAGCCCAGCTCCTCGCTAATGACCTGGCCGCCGGTGAGGATGGCGATGTCCTGCAGCATCTCCTTGCGGCGGTCGCCAAAGCCGGGAGCCTTGACAGCCACGCAGGTGAAGGTACCGCGCAGACGGTTGACGATCAGGGTGGACAGAGCCTCGCCCTCGATGTCCTCAGCGATGATGACCAGCTTCTTGCCGCTCTGGACGATCTGCTCCAGCAGGGGCAGCAGGTCCTGAATGACGCTGATCTTCTTGTCGGTGATCAGGATGTAGGCGTCGTCGATGACAGCCTCCATCTTCTCGGTGTCGGTGACCATGTAGGGGGTGATGTAGCCGCGGTCGAACTGCATGCCTTCCACGACCTCGGAGTAGGTCTCGGCGGTCTTGCTCTCCTCGATGGTGATGACGCCGTCGGCGCTCACCTTCTCCATGGCCTCGGCGATCAGCTCACCCACGGTGGCGTCGCCGGCGGACACGGTGGCCACGCGGGCGATGTCCTTGGAGCCGTTGACCTTCTGGCTGTTGGCGGCAAACGCCTCCACAGCGGCCTTCACGGCCTTCTGCATGCCGCGCTTCACGTCCATGGGGTTGGCGCCGGCGGCAACGTTCTTCATGCCCTCGCTCACCAGAGCCTGGGCCAGCACGGTGGCGGTGGTGGTGCCATCGCCCGCAGCGTCGTTGGTCTTGGTGGCAACTTCGCGCACCAGCTGCGCGCCCATGTTCTCAAAGGCGTCCTTCAGCTCGATCTCCTTGGCGATGGTCACGCCGTCGTTGGTGATGACGGGGCTGCCGAACTTCTTGCCCAGCACCACGTTGCGGCCTTTGGGGCCCAGGGTGATCTTGACGGTATCCGCCAGGGTGTCAATGCCGGCGCTCAGGGCCTTGCGGGCCGCTTCACCATGCAGGATCTGTTTAGCCATAATGCTCTATCTCCTTTTTATCTGGTTTCAAAAGAAAGCTTATTCTTCGACGATGGCAAGAATGTCGCTCTGACGCACGATGGTGCATTCCTCGCCGTCCACCTTGACTTCGGTGCCGGAGTACTTGCTGGTGAGGACCTTGTCGCCCACCTTGACGAGCATCTCCACTTCCTTGCCGTCCACCATGCCGCCGGGGCCGACAGCCAGCACAACGGCGACCTGGGGCTTCTCTTTGGCGGAACCCGCCAGAATGATGCCGCTCTTGGTGGTTTCTTCGGCTTCCACGGTCTTGATCACAACGCGGTCAGCCAAGGGTTTGATCTGCATAAGAATGCCTCCTGTTCGAACTATAAAATAAATTGCATTGTCGCGATTTGTTTAGCACTCTTTGCTCCCGAGTGCTAATATATATTTTATCCACTTGCCTTCCAAAAATCAAGAGGGTAAATTAAAAAATTTTTGTGAACAGTTTCCCATAGCTTCTCCCCCGCCGCGGCGCGGTGTTTCAGGGCAAAAAGCAGAGCCGCCCCCGTATTGGGAGCGGCCCTGTGCGCCCGGCGCCGGGCCGGGCGGAACATGTCAGTTTTTGGCAGGCAGAAGGATGCGAGCGTCAAGGGGGCAGACATGGGCCGACAGACCCATGCGCTCCTCACATTCGCCGTCCTCGGTGACGACGATGGGCCGCCCGTCCAGCACTTCCACCTCCACCCGGCGCACCCGGCGGAACAGCGCTATGTTCTGGTAGGGCGGCGTGACCTGTCCGTTTTGGATATGCGCCCCTTTTTTGTAGCCGCCGATGACCCGCGCAACGGCGACGCGGCCTATTTTCCGAATGAGAACAAGATCCAGCAGGCCGTCCTGCATATCCGCCTCAGGCGCGGCCACATAGCCGCCGCCGTAGGCCCTGCCGTTGCAGATGGCCAGCATCAGGAAGTCGCCGGTGATGACCTCGTCGTCCGCCTGCACCCGCAGGTGATGGCCCAGCGGGCCGCAGATGGACTGCACGATGGAAAGGTTATAGGCCATCGTGCCGCCGCAGAAGGGCAGCCGGCGGAACTTGGGGATGCCGTAGGCCACCTGGGCGTCCAGCCCGGCGGAACAGATGGTGGTGGCGATGCCCTTTTCGGTCTGTATCAAGTCGATGTTCACGGCGGGGCCGCGCATCATGCGCTCAAGGTCGAGGAACGGCTCTCTGCCGCCGAAGTTGCGCACAAAATCGTTGCCGCTGCCGCAGGGGATGCAGCCCACCGCCGCATTGGCGCGGCCCCGGACGCCCCGAAGCACCTCGTTGAAGGTGCCGTCGCCTCCGCAGGCATACAGCCGCACCTCCTCCCCCGCTTCGGCCTGTTCGGCGGCCAGTTCCACAGCATGGCCGGGGTATTCGGTGAGCAGTATCTCATAGTCCGCGCCAAGCTTTTTTGCCGCGTCGATGATCTGCGGCACCAGCGTGCCGCTGGCGTCTGCCTTGCCGGAAACGGGGTTGACGATGAACACATGCCGCATTTTCAGCGCCCCTTATCTCACAGTATTTTCGGCCCGTCAGGGCATGGCGCAGGCTTTGCCGTTCGCCTGCATAAAGGCTTCTATCTCCTCCACCGTTTTGGGGATGGAGGCCGTCAGCACCTCGCAGCCGTCGCGGGTCACAAGAAGGGTATCCTCAATGCGTATCCCCAGCTGCAGTTCGTCAAAGTAGAGCCCCGGCTCCAGAGTGAACATCATGTTCTCCTCCAGGGGCGCGTCGTCGTTGCCCACATCGTGGGTGTAAAGGCCGATGTAGTGCCCGGAGCCGTGGAAATAGTATTTGGAAATCTCCTCCGGGCGTTCTATCATGCCAAGGCGCACCAGCTCCCGGGCCATCACGTCCTTGCTGATGCCGGCAAGCTCGTTCTTCGGCTGGCCGGGGCGGGCGGCGGCGATGGCGGCCTCCAGGCCCTTGAGCACCACGTTGTACAGCGCCTTCTGCTGTTCGGTGAACCTGCCGTTCACAGGGTAGGTGCGGCTCACGTCCGCCGCGTAATAGCCGCACTCCGCGCCCAGGTCGAACAAGATCATCTCGCCGTCCTGCATCTGGCGGTCGTTGGCAGTGTAGTGCATCACACAGGCGTTGGCGCCGCTGGCCGCGATGGTGGCAAAGGCATGGCCGGCGTTGGCCTTTTTGAGCACGAAGTCAAAATACGCCTGCGCCTCGTATTCATACATGCCCGGCCGCAGGTGGGCCAGCATGCACTTTACGCCTTCGGCGGTCACATCGCAGGCCCTGCGATGGAACGCGATCTCCTCATCGGTCTTGACCTGCCGGATGAGTGCCAGGTCATTGAAGGTGTTGCGGATGGGGATGTCCGGGTATTTCATGCGTATCTCCGCCGCGAACTTCTGCGCCTGGGTCAGGTGGTCCTCACCGCTCCAGTTGGCCATGTCCACATAGACGCATTTGATGCTTCCCGGCCATCCGAAGAGGGTCACCTCGTCGCGGAAGCAGTCCAGATACTCCACGCACTCGATGCCCGTCTGGGCCTGCACGCTCTCTTTGGTGCTGAACACGCCCAGCCAGCGCTTCATGCGCTCGTCCGTGCGCCGGATGTACAGCACTTCCTGCACCCGGCCGCCGCGCTTGGTCATTTTCAGCACCGCTTTCGGCTCGTCGAACCCGGTGAGATAATAAAAGTTCGCATACGGGGTGAAGGGGTGGAATTCATCCCCTTTGTCCGGCAGCTCGTTTTCGGCAAAGACAAAGGCGACGGAATCATCCTCCATCAATTCGGCATACAGCCTGCGGCGGGATGCGTGGAACTCCTTGCTGACCATGCGGTTTTCCTCCCTTGCGGTCTTTATGGGCTTATTTTACCATAGATGCCCGCGCATTCCAACACAAAAACGGCCCCGCCCCCTCCCTTTGCGGGAGCGGCTGGGCCGTTTGAGCCATGTGTTTCAGCCGAGGGGCAGGAGAAGTTCCGCCCTGCCGCCGCGGCCGGTGTTGGAAAGGCGCAGTTCCCCGCCGCAGCTGCGGGCGGCCCGGGCGGCGAAATAAAGGCCGAGCCCCAGGTGGCCGCTTTGGGGGCGGCTGGCGTCGCTGGTGAAAAAGGGCTGGTCGCCTTTGGCCAGCGCCTCGGCGGAAAAGCCGGGGCCGGAATCCTCCACCGCGACGGAAAGGCACCCGTCGGCGGCATGGAGCGTCAGGGATATTTCGCCTCCGTGGGGCGTGTAGCGCACCGCGTTGTCCAGCAGATTGCCCACCGCCCGGTCAAGGCTGACGCGGTGCACCGTCACGCTGCCCGCAGGCACATCTCCGCACCGAAAGGCGATCTGCTTTGCGGCGCAAAGGCCACGGCCGGCGCTCTGCCAACCTTCCGCCAGCTGCCGTATCTCCACCGCTTCATTCGCCCCTTCGCTCTCCGTCCCGGAGGCGGTCATCGTCCGCAGCTGCGCCACGTAGTCTTCCAGCCGCTGCGAACCCCGGAGGATGGCCTCGACATTCTGCCGCTGGGCGGCGGTGAGCGCGTCCTCCGCCAGAAGTTCCGCATTGCCGCTGACGATGCTGAGAGGCGTTTTCAGGTCATGGGTCAGGGCGGCCAGTTCCAGGCTTCGCTGCTGTTCCATGGCCCACTGCTCTTTCAGCGATTCGGCAAGGCTGGCACGCAGGGTCTCCATCGCCTGCAGGGTCTCGTCGAACTCCCGCACGCGGGCGTGGGCGGCGAAGGGCAGGTCCAGCCGCCGGTCGGTGATGGTGCGGGCCGCATCGGTGAGCAAGGCGGCGTCCCGCCGAAGAAGACCCGCGAAATGGCGGGTTGCCGCCGCCCCCGCGACGAGCCAGGCTGCCACAAGAAGCAGGGAGGCGCAGGTCTGGAACTCCGGCATGCGCCGCTGGAGTCCCGCCGTGCCGTAGGGCATGGAATAGTCATATTGGAGAACGCAGTCGGTCCCGTCGGGCAGGCGCGCCACCTTGTGATACTGGGCATAAAAAACGCCTTTGGGCGAAAGGTCGCCCGTCAGGGCCTGCCGGGCGTATTCCAGGCGGCGCTCGCTCATCGGCCCGGAGCGCAGCAGTTCCCCGCCTTCGTCAAAAACGGCCCAGCGGTAATAATGCGGAAGCTGCTCCGGGGCAAGGGAACCGTTTTCCAGCGCAGGCACGACCACTTCCAGGCCGTTTGCGGCGGTGGAGGCCGGGTAGACAAAACCACAGCGCATGAGCCAGGTCAACGCCCCCCACCAAAGAACGGCAAGAAGGACCATCACTGTGCCTGTGGTGAGCAGATACCGCCAGAACAGGGCCGCAAGGCCGGGGCGGCGCTTCATTCGCTTTTCCATTTGTAGCCCACTCCCCACACGGTCTCGATCGGGTCTGCCTGTGCCGCCCGCAGCTTGGCCCGGATGTTTTTGATGTGCTCGGTCACGGCGGCGGCATCCGCGGTGCCGTCGAACCCAAAGGCGGCCTCATAAAGCTGCTCTTTGGAAAAGGTCTGCCCCGGATGCATGGCCAGATGCTCGCAGATGGCATACTCGCTTTTGGTGAGCCGCAGAGGCTGCCCCTGCCACAGCACCGCCCGCTGGCGCAGGTCAAAGTCCAGCCCGCCCCGGCGCAGAAGGCTGTGGGGCGGGCGCTGCTGCCTGCGCAGATGGGCCGCCACCCGCGCCCGCAGTTCCGCGATGCGGAAGGGCTTTGTCAGATAGTCGTCCCCGCCCACACCCAGACCGGTGAGCACGTCTGCCTCCTGCGTTTTTGCGGTGAGGAACAGGATGGGGCAGTCCGCCAGATCGCGGATGCGGCGGCAGAGGGCAAAGCCGTCCTCGCCGGGCATCATCACATCCAGCAGGATGCAGTCCGCCCAGCGGCAGGCCGCCTCGTCCACCCGCCGCCCGTCCCGGCAGGCCGAGACCTGATGGCCATCCCGCTCCAGGGCGGTCTTGAGCAGGGCGCACAGGTCCCCGTCATCATCCACTACCAGGATGTGTGCCATTTGCCGTCACCTCAGTTCAAAAGGAGATACAGCCCCCAGGAAAGGGCGTAGAAAACATAGACATGGGCGGGATAAAAGACATAGAAAAGCGCCTTGTGTCCCCTGCCCCGCTGGCCATTATACCACAGCATCAGGGGCACCGCCAGAACGCCGTAGATCTCGTAGTATACAGTGAAGAGCTGGGTCCACACAAAGCCCGGCATATTGGAGACCATAAGGCCCATATAGACCACGCCGTACAGAAGATAATAGACTGTAAAGGCAGCCACCTGCACACCCCTGCGCTTGCGGAAAAGATAGAGCACCAGCCCCATTACCAGCACCGGCCAGCTGCTGTCGCCCGTCATGCCCCAGAGCGGCACCACCGAATAGCAGACAAAGCCCGGCAGGCCGGAAAGCGCCGGGAACACCGCCACCAGCAAGGTGGCCGCGAAGGGCCAGGCCAGGGGCAGAAGCACCGCCGCAAGGCCGGGCAAAAGCCGCTTTTGCCCCAGCCAGTCGATGCCCTGCCAGACCACCATCAGGATCACAAAGGTGGTCATCATGCCGTTTGCGGGGAAAAAGCCGTCCGGCCGGACCGGCAGGCCGCCGAAGGCCATGAGATAATACAGCAGCGACATTGCCGCAGAGATGGCATAGACTTTCAAAAAATACTTTTTCCTGCTGCGGGTGTGGGTGAAGCCCTCCACCAGGCAGAACAAAAACAGCGGCGCGCTGATCCGTCCCGCCATGCTGAACCACTCCGGGATAACGCCGGTGAAACCGAAAAAGTAATGGATGTGGTCCAGCACCATCGTCACAAGGGCGATCCATTTCAGCCCTGTCTCCGTGATGCCCCGCTTGGGGATCAATTCTGTTGTTTCCATTGCAAAACGCTCCTCTCAAGGTTTCTTTTGCCATGGTAACAACCATTTCTAAGGAAAGTATAAGGGCGCGGGCATTTTCTCAAAGGGAAAGCCCCCCGGGCGGACCCGGAGGGCTTTGTGCTTACTGTATGGGGGTGTTTTGAGCGGCTCAGCCGAAGTAACGCTCCAGCAGGCCCTGCATGCCGCGGCCATGACGGGCCTCGTCCTTGGCCATCTCGTGAACGGTGTCGTGGATGGCGTCCAGGCCCAGCTCCTTGGCGCGCTTGGCGATATCCATCTTGCCGCTGCAGGCGCCGCACTCGGCGTCCACACGCATCTGCAGGTTCTTCTTGGTGCTGTCGGTCAGAACCTCGCCCAGCAGCTCGGCGAACTTGGCGGCGTGCTCGGCCTCCTCAAATGCATAACGCTTCCAGGCCTCGGCGATCTCGGGGTAGCCCTCGCGGTCGGCCACGCGGCTCATGGCCAGGTACATGCCCACCTCGCTGCACTCGCCGTTGAAGTTCATGCGCAGGCCCTCAATGATGTCCTCAGGCACGCCCTCCTTGGCGATGCCCACCACATGCTCGGTGACGTAGGTGTTCTCGGTCTTCTCCACGAACTTGTCCTTGGGAGCCTTGCAGACGGGGCAGAACTCAGGGGCAGCGCCCTCGGCGATGTAACCACAAACGGTGCAAACGAACTTAGACATTTTCTCTTCCTCCAAATCGTTTTAAAAGTTTTGCATTGAAGCGGTCCCTGTAAATAGGAATCATTCTCTGTTATGTTCACAGTATAGCACAACAAAAAGGTTTCGTCAACAGAAAAATCATGAAAAACCTATGAATTTTTGCGCTGGTCCTGCGGCTGGGTGGAAAAGCCCATTTTGCCCAGCGCCGGCAGCAGGGCGGCCAGGCTGGAGCTGGTCACAAGGCCCATGCCAAGGCCGCAGACGATCATGATGGGGGCGTAGGTGAGGGCCAGCGCGCTGCTGAGCAGAAAGCTGGCGGCGATGAGCTGGCCGATGTTGTGGCCCAGCGCGCCGCACACCGACAGGATAAAGTAGGTGGGGCGGCGGGGCAGTTTGTAGAGCAGCCACATCACCAGCACCGAAACAAGGCCCCCGCTGAGGGATAAAAGCCCCGCGGTGGCGCCCCGGGTCAGCGCGACAAAAAAGGCCTTGAGCACGGTTAAGGTGAGCGCCTGGGGGAAGCCCATGAAAAACAGCGCATACATGACCACGATGTTCGCCAGGCCTATTTTCACGCCGGGGATGAGCCCCAGCAGCGGCGTGATGGCGCTCTCCATGAAAGACAGCGCCATGGCCAGCGCAAACAGCAGGCCGGACAGCGCCACCTGGCGGGTTTTGTTGTTTCGCATGGCGTTCTCTCCTTAGTAATAAGGTTTTGGCTGGTTATCAGTCTAAGCCGCTTTGCCCCATCTGTCAAGAAAAAAGCGCCGGAATTGACCTTCTTCGCAATATCTTTTATAATAGGTGCAAACGCGCTCCCCGCTTGGGTAGCGACGCAACGGAGGTGGTCTCATGCGCCGCGCGCTTCTGGCAGCGGTTTGCTGCGGCTTTGCCCTTTTGCTGGTCGGCTGCGGCTTCAAGGACGGAACATACACAGCCGAATTTCAAAGCTTTGACAGCCTGGGATACAAGGACCGGCTCCAGATCACCGTGGAGGACGGCGTCATCACCGCCGCGCAGTTTGACGGGGTGAACGAATCGGGCGGCCTGAAAAGCGAGGATGAAGCCTACGCCGGTCGGATGCGCCCCCTCTGCGGCACCGACCCGGCCGGGATACGCCAATATTACAGCGACGCCCTGACCGGCCTGGATGACCCAAAGGATCTGGAGGCCGACGGCGTCAGCGGCGCGACGGTGTCGGCGCAGCACTTTGAAGCGCTGTGGCAGGCGCTGCAATCGCCCATGAAAAAAGGCGAGATCTCGCCCGTGGTGGTGGCGGACATCCCGGAATTTTCGCCGGAGGAAGGCATCGGTGAATAATGTGTTAAAATTTGGCACACACTTGCACTGAGGCTTGCATTCCACCGGGATATAGTGTAGAATTCCCATAAGGCTTTCAAAAAGGAGAGTACGACAAATGAAAAAGATCGTTTCGCTGCTCATGGCAGTTTCCCTTTGTGCGCTTGCCCTGGCCGGCTGCGGCGGCGGGTCTGAGACCGCCTCGTATAACCTGGACGACATCGTCGCCACCGTGGAAAAGGCCAATTCGGTGAGCAACTCCCGCGATGTGGACGACAATTTCATCCAGCTGGATATGCTGCTCACTCCTGAAAACATCGAGGAGTACGCCGGCAAGGTGAGCAGCGACCAGAGCAACAGCGCGCTGATCGTGGCCATCAAGGCGGTGGAGGGCAAGGCTTCCGCCGTGGAGGAAGAGCTGAACGCCTACAAAACCAGCATCTCCACCGGCGGCCTGTACGCTGAATTTGCGGACAAGGAGGCCATGGCCGCCGACGCCCGCATCATTGCGAAGGGAGATTATCTGGTGATGGTGGTCGCCAATACCGAGGGCGCCGACTACACTGAAATCGACACCGCGCTGGACGAGGCTCTGAAATAAGGCACACCGCGCTGAGCTTTGAAAATGAGGCCGATACCTGCGTTTTCCAGGTACCGGCCTTTTGTGTGAAAGGGAGGGCCGTTTTTTGATCTTCAGCACGATTTTGTTTCTGTTCCGTTTTCTGCCCATCACGCTGGCGCTTTATTATCTTGCCCCGGCAAAACTGAAGAATCTGGCGCTGTTTTTGTGCAGCCTTGTGTTCTATTCCTGGGGCGAGGTCAAATTCTTCCCGGTGATGGTGGTGCTTATCCTCATCAACTATACTTGCGGCCTGTTGATGGAAAAGTTTGACCACAGCGTCAGGGCACGGCGGGTGCTGCTGGTGGCATCCATCGTGGGCAGTCTGTCCATGCTGGTGTTCTTCAAATACTCAAACTTCCTCATCGGCACTGTAAACAGCCTGTTCGGGCTGTCCATCGGGCTCATCGAGGCGGCCACGGTGCTGCCGCTTGGCATCAGCTTCTATACCTTCCAGACCATGAGCTATTCCATCGACGTTTACCGCCGGGATGTGCCCGCCGAACACAGCATCATCGACTTTGGCGCCTATGTGGTCATGTTCCCCCAGCTGATCGCCGGCCCCATCGTGAAATACCGGGACGTGGCCGCCCAGCTGCATGTGTATAAAAACCGCTACCGCCTTTCCCAGATACAGGACGGCATCTGCCTGTTCGTGTTCGGCCTGGCCAAAAAAGTCCTGCTGGCGGACATGATCAGCCAGCTGTGGTACGACATCATCGGCCAGTGGTCCGGCGGGACGCTGGAGATCGCCGGCGTCGGCCTGGAAAACGCCAGCACGCCCCTTGCGTGGCTGGGGCTTCTGGCCTACAGCCTGCAGCTGTATTTCGACTTCTCCGGCTACTCCCTGATGGGCATCGGCATGGGCAAGATGCTGGGCTTCGACTTCCCCATGAACTTCAATCTGCCCTACATTGCCGGCAGCATCACCGACTTCTGGCGCCGGTGGCACATGACCCTTTCCAGCTGGTTCAAGGAGTATGTGTACATCCCCCTGGGCGGCAACCGCCGCGGCATCAAGCGCCAGATCTTCAACATGTTTGTGGTCTGGTCCCTCACCGGCATCTGGCACGGCGCCGACTGGAACTTCATGCTCTGGGGCGTCTACTACTTCGTGCTGCTGACCATTGAAAAGGTCTTTTTGCTGGACAAGCTGAAAAAGGGCAAGGTCTGGCCCCATGTCTACACCCTGTTCCTGGTGGCGGTGGGCTGGGCGCTGTTCGTGGGCAACGAGAGCGGCGTGGGCCTTTCGCTTTTGTTCCAGAAGCTGTTCATCCCCAGCGGCGGCGTTGGCTGTTTGTATTTCCTGCGCAATTACGGCGTGCTGCTGGCGGTATGCATCGCCTGCTGCACTCCCCTGCCGCTGAAAATTTACGACAGGATCAAGGAGAACACCTTCATGCGCATTGCGCTGGTGGGGCTGCTGCTGGTCTTGTGCATCGCGTATATCGTGGCGTCCACCAACACGCCGTTCCTCTATTTCCGGTTCTAAGGGGGTGCGAGACTGATGAAGGAAAAATGGAATGAACTGAAAAAGTATCCCCTGCTGGTGCTGTTTTTCGTGTTCCTGTTCGGGTTCATGTTTCTGGACATGGCCTGGCCCAAGCGGGGATACAGCGACCTGGAGCGCCGGGACCTGGCCCAGGTGCCGGAATTCAGCCTGACAAAACTCTTTGAAAATGTGTGGACCAGCGAGTACGACAACTACACCAAAGACCAGGTGGTGGGCCGCGACATGTGGCTGCGCCTGCAGAGCCGCAGCGAGAGCCTGCTGTTCCAAAAGCAGGAGATCGGCGGCGCGCTGCTGGGCGATGACGAGATGCTCTTCGCCCAGACGCTGGCCCTCAAGCCCACCGAGGAGCGCATCCTGAAAAGCAACATCCAGCAGAGTTCTTCGTTCGCGCTGCGCTACCCCGGCAAGGTCACCCTGATGATCACGCCTTCCGCGAGCGTGATCTATCCCGACAAACTGCCCGCCAACGCCCCCCTGCTGGATGAAAACGCGCTGCTGGACACCATTTTCTCTATGCACGAGGGCGCCAACTGCATCGATCTGCGGGAAGCTTTCAGTGCTGCCGCGGAGGATACCCAGCTCTACTACAAGACCGACCACCATTGGACCACCGACGGCGGCGCGTATCTGGCCTATCAGGAATACTGCCGCTCTTTGGGCCTGACCCCCATGGAAGTGAGCGCCGGGGACTTTGGCCAGGTGCCGGACTTCTATGGCACCACCTACTCCAAGTGCCTGCGGTGGGATCAGACGCCGGACACCATCTCCTACCTGGACATTCCCGATCAGATGACCGTTTGGAAAACCAACGCCAGGGGCGAGGCCACCGAACCGCAGTTCACCAGCGGCCTGTATGAGATGGAAAAGGCCGGGACCGCCGACAAGTACTCCATGTTCCTTTACGGCAACCAGGGCTACGTCACCATCGAAGGCCGCGGCGAGGGCCGTGTGCTGGTGGTGAAAGACAGCTATGCCAACAGCTTGGTCCCCTACCTCATCGAGAACTACGCCGAGATCTGCGTCATCGACCCCCGCAGCTACCGCAACAGCATCGACGCGCTGATGCAGCGGGAGCAGTTCGATCAGGTCCTGCTGCTGTTCAGTTTCCAGACCTATTCCACCACGAATATCTCCAGCTACCTTGCCGCCTCGGCCGGCGAGGGCTGAAGCCTTTCCAACGCCCCTGCACGGTTTGTGCAGGGGCGTTGATTTTTCCCCTGACAAGCCCACTTTTTACGGACATTTTACATTTCGGGGTGGGAAAACCGGCGCAAATGCTTTATACTTGAATCGAATGAGATCCGCGCGGCCCCCGCCGCGGCCCCGCCTTTTCGAGGCAGGGCCGGCAGCCCGGGCGCGGACCGATTTGAAGGGAGAGCATCCATGTCCGTGATCTATGTTTTGGAAGATGACAACAGCATCCGCGAGTTGGTGGTGTACACGCTGAACCACTCCGGCCACGATGCCCAGGGATTCGGGCTGCCCAGCCAGTTCTGGGCGCAGATGGCAAAAGCCGCGCCCGACCTGCTTTTGCTGGATATCATGCTGCCCGAGCAGGACGGCATCGAAATTTTGAAACAGCTGCGGGCGGAGCCCGCCACCCGCAAGCTGCCGGTCATCATGCTCACCGCCAAGGGCAGTGAATACGACCGAGTGCTGGGGCTGGACAGCGGCGCCGACGATTACATCCCCAAGCCCTTCGGTATGATGGAGCTTGTGGCCCGCGTCAACGCGCTGCTGCGCCGCACCGCTCCCGGCGAGCAGGTCATGGAGTACAAGGCGGGCGGTCTTTCCGTCTGCCCCGCCCGGCATCAGGTGCTGGCGAACGGCCGCCCCGTCACCCTGACTCACAAGGAATTCGAGCTGCTGAGCCTGCTCATCCAGTCGCCCGGCATCGTGTTCACCCGGGAGCAGCTTCTCCGGGAGGTCTGGGGCTATACCTTTGACGCCGAGAGCCGCACTCTGGACGTGCATGTGCGCACCCTGCGCCAGAAGCTGGGCGAGTGCGGAAGCTGCATCGAAACGGTGCGGGGCTCCGGCTACCGCATCCGGGAGAACGAACAATGAGCAAACGTATTTTCAAAGCGATGATGGCGGTGACTCTCACCACCCTGCTCGTGTGCATGGCTTTGTTCATCGCCATCCTGTTTCCCTATTTTGAAACGCAGCTTTCCGACGAGTTGAGGAACGAGCTGGAATACCTTGCCCCCAATGTGGAACGGGACGGCCTTGGCTATCTGGAGCGCCTGGGCGACGGGCAGAACCGGCTGACCCTCATCGACGCCGACGGCACCGTTCTCTTTGACAGCGACGCCGACCCCACGCAGATGGAAAACCACGCCGACCGGCCGGAAGTCATCCAGGCCATTGCCGAGGGCGCCGGCGAAAGCAGCCGTTATTCCGAAACGCTGACCGAAAAAACCATCAACTGCGCCATACTGCTGGAAAACGGCCAGGTGCTTCGCATCTCCAGCACCCAGTATTCCAGCATGGCGCTGCTGGCAAGCCTCACGCCTTCCCTGCTGCTGGTGCTGATCTTTGCGGCTCTGGTGGCGGTGACCATCGCCTACAAATTGAGCCAGCGGCTCACAAAGCCCCTCAACGAAATCGACCTGGAGCATCCCCAGGTGAATCAGGCGCCCTACGATGAGCTCAAGCCCCTTCTGCGCCGCCTGCACCACCAGAACCGGCAGATACGCGAGCAGATCCAGCAGCTGCAGGCCCAAAAACGCCAGTTCACCGCCATCACCGACAACATGCGGGAGGGGTTTCTGGTGCTGGACGCCGACGGGCTGGTGCTCTCCTACAATTCCAGCGCCACCCGCCTTTTGCAGCCGGAAAAGCCGCTGGACGGCCGCAACATCCGAGAACTGACCGACGAGCCCGATTTTCTGGAGAGCCTGCACGGCGCCCAGGAGGGCGAGCATGTGGAGAGCCTTGTTCCCCTGCACGGGCGCATCTGCCAGCTGTTTGCCAACCCCGTCTATCAGGAAAGCACCCTCACCGGCATCGTGCTGGTGCTGCTGGACGTGACCGAACAGCAGGAACGGGAGGGTCTGCGGCGGGAGTTCAGCGCCAATGTGTCCCACGAGCTCAAGACTCCCCTCACCTCCATCGCCGGCATCGCCGAAATTATGAAGAGCGGCATGATCGCCCCCGCGGACGTCCCCCACTTTGCCGGCAAAATTTACGATGAATCCCAGCGCCTCATCCAGCTTGTGCGGGACATCATCCGCATCTCCCAGCTGGACGAGAACAATATCCACGACACCCCGGTGCCGGTGGAACTGAAAAAGTGCGCCGCCCGCAACCTCAGCCTGCTGGAAAGCGCCGCCGACGCCGCCGACGTCACCCTGCTTCTGGAGGGCGAGGAGGCGGTCATCCAGGCGGTGCCCGCCATCCTGGATGAAATGGTTTATAATCTCTGCGAAAACGCGGTGAAGTACAACAAACCCGGCGGCAGCGTCACCGTGACCGTGCGCTCGGACGCCGCCCACGTCACTCTGGAAGTGGCGGACACCGGCATCGGCATCGCCCCGGAGCATCACAGCCGGGTGTTTGAACGGTTCTACCGGGTGGACAAGAGCCACTCGAAAGAGATCGGCGGCACCGGCCTGGGCCTTTCCATCGTAAAGCACGGCGCGGCCTTCCACCATGCCCAGGTGGAACTGGAGAGCGCGCTGGACAAAGGCACCACTGTGCGCATCATCTTCCCGAAAAACGCTTCCTTCTGAAGCCCCCGTTCATGCGAAAAAGCCCCTGGCAAGTCAAACGACTTGTCAGGGGTTTGTTTTACTCTTCTTCCTGTTCGTACTGTTCCTGCTCTTCCAGCAGCTTTTCCCACTCGTCGAAAAGCTCCTGTTGGTGGAAGCGGGTGTCCTCCAGCTCGTCGCAGGTGTCCCGCAAGAGGATGTGGTCCCGCAGCACCTCCGGGTCATTGATGGAGTTTTCCAGCTCCACCACCCGGGCGCCGATGGCCTCTATCTCATCCTCCACCGCCTTGATGCGGGCGCGAAGCTCCGCGCGGCGGCGGCGCTGCTCCTTGCCGTAGGAGGCTTTGCCTCCAGTGGCGTTCTGGGCGGCGGGGGTCGGCTCGGGAGCCGTCTGGCCGCGGCCCATCATCTTTTCGTAGCTTTCATACAGGGTGGCCTTGCCGTTCTCGATGTAGAGGATGGGGCAGGCCAGGCTGTTCATCAGATAGCGGTCGTGGGTGATGAGCAGCAGAGTGCCCTCGTAGGCTGTGAGGGCCTCGGTCAGGCTGTCGCGGGTGTAGATGTCCAAGTGGTTCGTCGGCTCGTCCATGAACAGCAGGTTGGGCCGTTCCAGCACGATCTCGGAAAGGCGCAGGCGCGCAAGCTCGCCGCCGGAAAGAGCGCTGCAGGGTTTGAACACGTCCTCGCCCTTGAAGCCGAAGCGGGCCAGATGGCTGCGCACTTCCAGCTCGGTCATGCGGGGCCACTTGTCCCAGATCGCGTCGATGACGCGGCCGCCGCGGCGAAGCTGCTGCTGCTCGAAGACGCTTGCCTTTGCCCCGGCGCCCAGCCGCACCATTCCCCCGCTGGGTTTGCGCCGCCCGGCCAGCACCTGCATCAGGGTGGATTTGCCCGCGCCGTTGGGGCCGGCGATGACCAGCCGCTCGCCCCGCAGCACCTGTAAATCGAAGGGCTCCAGCAGCGTGCGGCCCTCTATTTTGACGCAGAGGTTCTTGAGAGTGAGCAGCTCGTTGTAAGGCGTGACGTCGAACTCAAAGCGGAATTTCAGCTGCTGGGGGCCGCTGGAGGGCTTTTCGGTGATCTCCAGCTTTTCCAGCTGCTTGCGGCGGCTCTGAGCCATTTTTGTGGTGGAAGCGCGCACCAGATTGCGGGCGATGTAGTCCTCCAGCTTCTGAGCCTTGGCCACATCGGCGTCGTGCTGTTTCTGCTGCAAGGCCACCGCCGCCTCTTTCTGAGGCAGAAATGCGGAGTAATTGCCTTTGTAGCTGGTCAGGCCGTGGCCCTCCACCTCCCAGATGCGGGTGCACACCTCATCCAGAAAATAGCGATCGTGGCTGACCACCAGCACCGCGCCGGAATAGCCTTTCAGATAATTTTCCAGCCATTCCATGGTGATGAAGTCCAGATGGTTGGTGGGCTCGTCCAAAATCAGGACATCCGGGCGCTGGAGCAGCAGCCGCGCAAGGCACAGACGGGTGTGCTCGCCGCCGGAGAGCACCGCCACGCTCTTCTGATAGGTCTCCGGCCCGAAGCTCATGCCGCTGAGCACCTTTTTGATATTCACGTCCATGTTGTAGCCGTCGGCCGCGTCAATGACCGCCGAGAGCTTGGCGTGCTCCGCCAGGACCTCTTGGTCGTGGGGGTCCTTTTCCAGCTTTTTCTCCAGCAGATGCATGCGGTTCATCGCTTCCAGCACCGGCGCAAAGGCATTGCGCATCTCGCCGTAAACGTCCTGCTGAGGGTCCAGCTTGCTGTTCTGTTCCAGATACCCAAGGGTCACGCCCCGGGTCAGCTGCATTTCCCCCTCGTCGGGCTGATACTCGCCGCAGAGGATCTTGAGCAGAGTGGTCTTGCCGGCGCCGTTTTCACCCACGATGCCGATGCGCTCCCCCTGCTCCACCGTGGCGTTGATGCCCTCAAGGACCACCATTTCGCCAAAGCTTTTTCCGATGTTTTGTAAGGATAGTACCATGTTCGTTCCGTTTCTTTGGCAGAGCCGTCTCAGCCGCCCTGCTCAAACTGATGTTTGCGCCGGGTCTGGCCCACATTTTCCAGCTCATCCGGCTCCATGACGATGGCGTATAGTTCCTCCCAGCTGCGCACGGTGTGGGTCGGCCCGTTTTCGGCGGGAGCTTCCTTGCCTTCCCAGTTGAACCAGCAGGTATCCAGCCCGGCGTTCTGGCCGCCCTTCACGTCGGCGGTGAGGCTGTCGCCCACCACCAGCACTTTGTCCCGGTTCTCGATGCCCAGGCTGCGCAGGGCCGTCTCGAAAAAGCGGCGATTGGGCTTTTCCACGCCGATGCACTCGGAGATGAACACCCCGTCCATATACTCGCCCAGGCCGGACTCTTTCAGGCGCTTTTCCTGCACATGTTCCACGCCGTTGGTGACCACCGCCAACGTGGCCACCTCCGACAGTTCCTTCACCGCCTCCAGTGTGCCGGGCATCAGGTCGGGGTGCTCGCTCAGGCGGTCCAGATAGAAGGCATTCATCCGCGCCGCGTCGCCGGTGGCTCCCAGCGCCGCCAGCAGTTCCTCAAAGCGGCGGACCACCAGTTTCTCCCGCTTGATCTGGCCCTTTTCCAACGCGGCCCAAAGGCCCTTGTTGATGGTGTGGTAGGTGTGCTCCACCTCGTCGGTGGCGGGCAGGCCGAACTCGCTCATCGTCTCGTGAAACGCCTTGTGCTCGGCGGCGGAAAAGTCCATCATGGTGCCGTCCACATCCAGCAAGAGGCAATGATAATATGCCATGGGTCAATCTCTCCCTCTTGATTATCCTTTGCCGCCCTTTCCGGCGGCGTGTACCTTGTCTATTATCGCTTATTCCGCCCCGTTCGTCAAGGGAAGCGGCACGCAGACGCAGCGGCACCCGGACAGGCCGAAGCCGCTGTCCGGGTGCCGCCGTGCTCACAGGTCGATGATGGGATAAGTGCCTTCGTCCGACGCCGTACAGCTACAACGGCTGCTGGTGCATTCCACAGGGTCGGGATCAGGTTCCGGCTCGGGCTCCGGCGTGCAGACGCAGGCGTCCCCGCAGTTGCAGCAGTTCCGGCAGCCGCAGCAATTCCCGCAGCGGTTCTGGCAGCCGCAGGCGCCGCACCCGCAGCTTCCCTGGCAGCCACAGCGGTTCTGACAGCCGCAGGAGTTCCCGCAATTGCAGGAGCAGCGGCTGCCGCAGCCGGAACATTCGGTGCATCTGCAGTCCGGTGTGGTCACCGGCTCGCCCCAGTCGAAATCGTAGTTCTCCACACTGCCGTTGATCACGTCTTCGTCACCCACGGCGTATGCTCTCAGGCACTTGCTTGTATCAGTCATTGTTGAACGCCTCCCTTGCCCCAATGTATGCAGCCCCATCAAGGGGTGTGCGCGGGAGGCAGGCAGTGCGCTCAGTAGTCGAATTCGCCCTTCACCGAGCGGCTGAACAGGCGCGGAATGACTTCGTTGGCGGAAAGGCCGTTGTACAGCAGATCGTTCACCGTCTGGCAGATGGGCAGGTCCACCTTGTATTCCTCACCCAGCCGCACCAGCGCCTGCACCGTGGAAGCGCCTTCGGCCAAGCGGTCAAAGGGCTCGCCTTTGATGAAGCTCTCGCCGAACTGCCGGTTGTGGCTGTGGGAAGAAAAGAGGGTTGCCTGATAGTCGCCCAGGTGGCACAGGCCATAGGCCGAGAGCTCGTTGCCGCCCATGGCGCGGATGAGCCGGGCGATCTCGCGGGCGCCCCGGGCCATCAGCGCGCCCTTAAGGCTGGTGTAACCCGCCCCGTCCAGCATGCCGGCGGCGATGCCGATCACGTTTTTGGCGGCGGCGCCCACCTCGGTGCCGATGAGGTCGCGCCCTTTGTACAGGCGAATGAGGTCGCTGCTGAGGTTATCCACGATGAAGTCGGTGGTGGCGCGGTCGTCCGAATCCACCACCATGCAGTTGGGCACCCCGGCAGAGAAATCCTGCACATGGCCGGGCCCCACCCACACCGCAACATTCACCGGCTGGGTAACCTCTTCGCGGAATACCTGGGTCAGGCGCTTGCCGGTGGCTACCTCGATGCCCTTCATGCAAAGGATAAAGGTCTTTCCCTTCACATCAAACTGCTGGATCTGCGCCGCCAGCTGCCGCAGCTGCTGGGCGCTGATGGAAATGACCACCACCGGCCCAAAGGCCAGCGCGGCGGCCAGATCATCCCTCAAAAGAAGAGAATCCGGCAGAGTCTGATATTCGTTTCTGCGCTCGGCCCGCAGCTGGGCAAGCCCGCGGGAACCGGGGCGGCCCCACAGCAGGACCTCGTTCTTTGCGCAATGATAGGAGGCCAGAAAAGTGCCCCAACGGCCGCAGCCCAGGACGGAAAGTTTCATGGTGCGTTCTCCTTGCTGTTTTGATTCGTGAAAAGGCCGCCCTGCCGAACAGGGCGGCCTTTTGGCTATTCGGATTTATTCGTCGCCGGATTTTCCGGTGGTGTTCTGCGTCTGCACGGTGGACGACGCCGGAGGCGTGGTGGAGCTCACCGGCAAAGCGGGGATGACTTCGGTCTGTTCCAGCTTGCAGCGAGAGCAAACTCTCTTTTTCAGGCCTTCCGTGCCGGGGCCGGCCTCGGTCACAGTGGACCACTCGCCCCAGCTGTGGCCCAGCGCAGCGATGGCCTCTTCTTTGCGCTCACCGCAGCTGCACTTGTAGATGATCTTGCCCGCCTCGGTGCAGGTCGCCTCCACGCGGCTCTCCTCCACGTATTTGTGTTCGTGAGGCGTGGGAGACGGCGAGGGCGCGGGCGTGGCAGCTGCCGCCTTTGCGGTCAGGGTGTAGGTGGCGCTGTAAGTCTTGCCGTTCAGCGTCACGTTCGCCTTGATCTCATAGGTGCCCTCTTTGTCCGGAGTGTAACCGGCGCTGATGCCGCGGCGGAACTCGGTTCCGTTGACGGTCCAGTAAATGTCGTTGTCCACATTGATGCTGGAACGGTCGCTCACGCTTGCGTGCAGGGTGACGCTCTGCCCAACTGTAGTGGTGCCGGAGCTGCCCTCCTTGATGCTCACCACAAGTTTCGCTCCGAACATGGCGGTCACGTTGACGTTCTGCTTGAAGTCCTTGTCGGTGCGGGTGGCGCTGGTGTTGCCGTCGCTCCATTTGAGGAACTCATAGCCGTCGGCAGGCACGGCGGTCACCGAAACGCTGCTCTTGCTGGTCAGGTCCTTGAAGCTCAGGCTGGTGACGCCCTTCTTGTCGCCGCTGGTAAGGGTGCCGCCCACGTTCTTGTCCACATTGTACTGGGCGGTGTAGGTCTTTTCATCCGGCGAGGGGGTCGGGGTGGAGGTCACCGTGCCGGTGGAGCCGGTCTTGCGGCGCTCGGGAATGTTGTCGGTGTCGGGCCGGCGGTCCTCGGTACCCAGGTAGGCGTGGGTGCGGGCGTACTCCATGATGGCAGTCAGCGCATCCTTTTTCAGATGGATGTCGCCGGACAGGAAGTACTGAGACTTGCCGTAGCCGTCGTCGCCCACCAGCACATCGTTGACATTCAGGAACTTATAGCCGTTGTCAACACACATCTGGGCCAGCGCATCGTTGAACTCGTTGATCGTCTCCATGCTCATGTTGGGATAGCTGGAGTGATCTTCAGGGATGGGCGGCACGGCAGAGACAATGATGTCGGTGTAGGGATAGGCCGTCTTGATGGCCTCCAGCGCGGTGCGGTAGTTGGAGGCGAAGTCAGAGGCGCTCATGGTGCCGTCGGCATTGTTGGTGCCCATCATCACGATGATGCGGCGGGGCTTCATCTTGGCCAGCGCATCGGGGATGGAATAGCCGTTGTCGTCGTTCTTGAAATAGATGGACTTGTCGGTGGTGAAGTTCTGGATGCCCAGGCCCTCCACGGCAACCACCTGATCCAGCTCCAGCAGGCCGTACTGGTAGTAGCGGTAAGTGTTGGAGTCGCCCACAAAGATGGTTTCGTCAATGTAGGTCTTGCCGGCGTCCTCGGTCTCACCCAGCACTGCGTCGCCGTACTTGCTGGCGTCAAAGCCGCCCGTCACAACCTGGCTGGTGCTGGAGGAAGTCTGGCTGCTGCTGCCCGAATCGGGCTTGCCGCCGCCGGCTTTGGACACGATGACGCTCACCACCACAATGGTGATGATCAGCACAAGAGCGCAGATGCCCAGCACGATGGCTGCCTGCTTCTGCTTTGGGGTGAGCGGCGCCGAGCCGCCACGGGACTTGCGTCTGTTCTGAGGCATTCGATTGCCCTCCTTTAATCATTTGCTCCCTGGCCGAGGATAAAATCAGCCAGCTGTTCACAGGTCTGAGCCGCGAAGCACGGTTCGAAGGGGAGCAGCTCTTCCCTGCTTCCGTATCCGTACAGCACCGCCGCCACCGGCACGCCGCAGTCGGCCGCGCCGTGCATGTCGTCGGCCCGGTCGCCCACCATGAGCACCCGCGCGCCCTGCAGTTCCGGGCGCACCAGCACCGTGCGCATCACAGCGGTTTTGGTGTCCACGCTTTTGTCTTCGCTGGCGCCGCCGATGAAGGTGAAATAATGCGCCAGCCCCTGTTCGTGCAGGATAGGGGTCACCACCGAAGTGGGTTTGGAGGTGGCGGTGTAGAGCTTCACGCCTGCGCTTTTCAGCCGCTGCAGCATTTCCGGCACACCGGGAAACACCTGGCACAGATGCTGGCCCACCTCGTGATAGCGGTCACGATAGATGCGCACCATGCGCTCCACATCCTCTTCCCTGCGCATATGCTCGGCAAAGCTGCGCCGGAGCGGAGGCCCGAGGTAACGGGTGAGGTCGATCCCCGCAGGGTCGATGCCCACCGTGCGGAAGGTGTACTCCATGGTCGCGAGGATACCGGGACTGGAATGGATCAATGTGCCGTCCACATCAAACAGCACTGCGTCAAAACAAGCCAAGCTGGCACCGCCTTTCCTGTGTTGGGCGCGGCTTTCCTGCCGCGCCGCAGGCGCCGCCTGCCGTTCACAAAGAACAGACCGGGAGGACCCGGGGCGGCACCGGCACAGTTATTATACCATTTTTCCTGTTCCGACACAACGCAAAGGTGTGGAATTTCACCAGACCACGCTTATAATACGATAAGCTTCTCCCAAATATTGCAAAATGCCCGGCGCGTCGCCGCGCCGGGCAAAAAATCGCATATTCAGGAAAGGAGCATCCGGTCGTTGTCCAGTTCGCTTCCGCTGGCCTGTTCAAATTTCAGAAGCAGGTCCGCCACTTTCAGATTCTTCTTCTCTTCGCCGCTCACGTTGTAGATGACGCGGCCCTCGTGCATCATGATGAGCCGGTTGCCGTACTGGATGGCATCCTTCATGTTGTGGGTGATCATCAGCGTGGTGAGGTTGTGCTCCGCCACGATCTTTGCGGAGAGCTCCAGCACCTTGGCCGCCGTTTTGGGGTCCAGCGCGGCGGTGTGCTCGTCCAGAAGGAGCAGTTTGGGCTTTTTGAGGGACGCCATCAGCAGCGTGAGCGCCTGACGCTGGCCGCCGCTGAGCAGGCCCACCTTGCTGGTGAGCCGGTTCTCAAGGCCCAGGCCCAGCATCTTGAGCTGCACTTTGTACTCTTCCTGTTCCTCCCGGGTGATGCCGGGGCCAAGGCCGCGCCGCTGGCCGCGCCGGGCCGCCAGGGCCAGATTTTCTTCGATCTGCATGGTGGCGGCGGTGCCGATCATGGGGTCCTGGAACACGCGGCCGATGTACTTTGCCCGCTTGTGCTCCGGCAGGCGGGTGATGTCCACGCCGTCGATCATGATGGTGCCGGAATCCACCGGCCACACGCCCGCAACCGCGTTCAGCAGCGTGCTTTTGCCCGCGCCGTTGCCGCCGATGACGGTGACGAAGTCGCCCTCGTCCAAATGCAGAGACAGGCCGTTCAGCGCCACTTTTTCGTTGACGGTCCCGGCGTTGAAGGTCTTGGAGATGTTCTTGACGTCAAGCATTGCGGGCGCCTCCCTTCTTCACCGATTTGGAGAAATGGCGGTCCTTCCAGTAGGGCACCGACAGGAACAGCGCCACCACCAGCGCCGCCAGCAGCTTGAGGTAGTTGGCGTTGAGGCCCAGCGCCAGCACCGCCTGCAGCACGATGTAGTAGATGATGGAGCCCAGCACCACTGCGAACAGCTTGAGGGCGAAATTGATGAACACCTTTCCAAAAATGACCTCACCGATGATAACGGCGGCCAGACCGATGACGATGGCGCCGCGGCCCATGTTGATCTCGCTGGCACTGTTGTATTGGGCCAGCAGCGCGCCGGAAAGGGCAACCAAGCCGTTGGAGACCACCAGCCCCAGCACCTTGGCGAAGTTGGTGTTGATGCCCTGGGCGCGGGCCATGTTGGCGTTGGCGCCGGTGGCGCGCAGAGAGCAGCCCAGCTCGGTGCCGAAGAACCAGTAGAGCACGGCGATGATGGCCAGGGTGAACAGGCCGCCCACAAAGATGGGATGCCGCCAGAACGGGCGGGTGCCCTTGGCCACGTCGGTGACGAAACGCAGGGAGACCAGCAGCTTGTCCAGCATTTCGTTGGTGGTCACGTTGATGGCCACGGTGGCCTTCATGCCCATGATGGCCATGTTGATGGAATACAGCCCCAGCTGGGTCAGGATGCCCGCCAGAATGGCCGGGATGCCGCAGGCCGTCTGCAGCAGGCCGGTGACAAGGCCCGCCGCCATGCCCGCCAGCGTGGCCGCCAGCATGGCCAGCCACAGGTTGACCCCGCCGGTGAACAGCACCGCGAACACCGCCGCACCGGTGCACAGAGAGCCGTCCACCGTGAGGTCCGCGATGTCAAGGATGCGGAACGTGATGTACACGCCGATGGCCATGATGCCCCAGATCAGCCCCTGGGACACGGCGCCCGGCAGCGCGTTGAGAAAATCCATGAGTCTTCCCTCCTGCGGGGTGAAACTTCACCCCGGTGATGCTTTACCCTACTACTATAACAAAAAGCAGAGGAAAAGGAAAGCCTTTTCCTCTGCTTTTTTCGCTCGATCAAAGCAAATCATTCGGCAGCGATCGGCTCGTAGCCCTCCGGAGCGGTCAGGCCCAGATCGGCCACGATGGCTTCGTTGTATTTCTTGGTGAACTGGGGCGCATATTCGATGGGCATTTCGGAGACGTTGGCCTCGCCGGTGAGGATCTTCACCGCCATCTCGCCGGTGGCAACACCCAGGTCGTAGTAGCTGATGGACAGGGTGGCGACGCCGCAGCCGGAGCAGATGCCCTCTTCACCCGCGATGACAGGCACGCCCGCGGGACGGCAGATGTTATCCACCACGCCGGTGTTGTTGGCCACCGTGTTGTCGGTGGGCACATAGATCACATCGCTGTTGTCGGCGGCGTTCTGGGTGACGGAAGCCATGTCGTTGGTGTCAGAGAAGGCGTACTGGGTGCAGGTGTAGCCCAGCTTTTCCAGTTCCGCCTGCACGACGTCCACCTGATACTGGCTGTTGGGCTCGGCCGAGCAATAGAGCAGGCCCACATTCTTGGCGTCGGGGAACCACTCCTGCAGCATGGCGGCCTGCTGGTCCAGCGGGGCCAGGTCAGAGGTGCCGGACACATTGGTGCCCACGGTGCCGGAGAAGTTCTCAATGCCCAGGGCCACGCCGTACTCGGTGACCGAGGTGCCCAGGATGGGGATGTCGGAGGTGGCGGCCACGGCAGCCTGCAGGCTGGCGGTGGCATTTGCCATAATGAGGTCGACACCCGAGGAAACAAAGCCGTTGACGATGGTGGCGCAGGTGGGAGAATCACCGGCGGCATTCTTCACTTCGATGGTCACCTGGTCGCCCAGGGCCTCTTTCAAGGCGTCCTGGAACCCCTGGGTGGCGGCATCCAGCGCATCGTGGGGGGCCAGCTGGCACACACCCACCACATAGGCGCCGTCAGCACCCTGAGAAGCGGGCGTGGAACCGCCGTCGGAAGCGGGGGTGGACGTCTGGCCGCCGCAGCCCGCCAGCATGGAGACGGCCAGCAGCGCCGCCGTGCATGCACAAATCAGCTTTTTCATGGTCAATTCCCTCCTGTTCGGGCCAAGCGGCCCTTCACATCCGCGGCCAGTTTATTGCCGCAATGTGTTACTGCACTAAAGTATACCACCGAATCCCCCGCCTTGCAAGGGTTTTCTTCCATTATGCCGCTGTTTGTTCAAAACGCGTCTTTTTTCGAGCGGGCAGGCTGCGGCGGCTCTCCCGGATGACCTGCGGGCTGAGCCAGAGCAGCGCCGCCAGATTTGGCAGAGCCATGAAGCCGTTGAAGGTGTCGGAGATCTCCCACACCAGTTCCAGCCGGATCACACAGCCCAGCACGATGACCGCCACGAACACCGCCTTGTAGACCCCGGCCGCCCGGCCGCCCCACAGATATTCCGCCGCCTGCGCGCCGTAGCAGCTCCAGCCCAGCAGGGTCGAAAAGGCAAACAGGGACAGGCTGACCGCCAGGAACACGCCGCCCCAGGGACCAAAGGCAGTGCGAAATGCATCGGCGGTGAGGGCCGCGCCGTTGGGCAGCGTTTCCAAAAGCCCCCGGGTCCCTGCCCCGGCATAGGCTTCCAGGTCATAGGCTCCGCTGCACAAAATGGCAAGAGCGGTGAGAGTGCACATGAAAAGGGTGTCCACCGCCACTTCCATGATGCCCCACATCCCCTGCTCCACCGGCGTGCACCCGGCGGCGGAGTTGGCCATCACCGAGGAACCCAGCCCCGCCTCGTTGGAGCTGACCCCGCGGGCTACGCCCACCGACAGCGCTCTGGCAAGGCCGTAGCCTGCCGCCCCGCCAAGGCCTGCCCGGAGAGAAAAGGCCTCCCGGAATATCATGGCCAGCACACCGGGCAGCCGCTGAATGTTGAGCAGCACGATGAGCACCGCCCCGCCGGTGTAGGCCAGGGCCATGAAGGGCACGATCTTTTCGGTGACCCGTCCCACCCGGGCGACACCCCCGGCGATGGTGAGGCCTATGACCCCCGCGACCACAAGCCCGGTGGCCAGAGGCGGGATGTTGAAAGCGTCCCGCAGGCCCTCGGCGATGGAGTTTGCCTGGGCCATGTTGCCCATGCCCAATGATCCCAGCAGGCAGAAAAAGCTGAACGCCGCCGCAAGGCGGCGGCTGTGCAGGCCCTTTTCGATGTAGAACATCGCCCCGCCCACCGGGTCGCCTCTGTGGTCCGCGCCCCGGTAGAGGGCGGCGAGGACGTTCTCGGCATAGGCGGTCATGGTGCCAAGCAGGGCCGAGAGCCACATCCAGAACACCGCCCCCGGCCCTCCCGCCACCAGCGCGGTGGCCACGCCGGCGATGTTTCCTGTGCCCAAAGTGGCGGCCAGCGCCGTGCAGGCAGACTGGAAGGCGGTGGTCGCGCCCCGTTTGTTCCCTCCTTTGAACGCCGCGCCCAGTGTCCGCCCCAGCCAGAAGCGCACGCCGCGCAGCTGAAAAAAGCCTGTGGCCGTGCTGAATACCACGCCGCACAATGCCAGCAGGCAGATGGTGCCCGACCCCCAGGCCAGCTGATGGAGCACCTTCATCACAAACCCCAGTGCCCGTTCCACAGTCTCCATGTTCCTTCTCCTTTTTTGAAAGAGTTTCAGGACATGTATATGCGGCGGCCCGGCCCGGGGATGTGCCCGCCGAAAAACAAAAAAAGTGAGGCTCCCGTTCAAGGGAGCCTCGCTGAGACATTTTTTATTCGTGCCGGATGGCCTCCAGCGCGCTGATGCGGGTGGCTTTCACCGCCGGCCACAGGCCGGACAGGATGCCAACCAGGGTGGAGAACCCAAGCCCCAGCAGCACCAGCCACGGGGGGATGATGGAGATCTGGCCGCCCATGCCGCCGTACATGCCGCCGATGCTGTTCAAAAGGCCGCTCAGGTCGATGCCTCCGCCGCCGAACAGCGCAGCAATGGTGTTGATGTTGTTGAGGATGGCCGACGCGGCATAGCTCAGGGCCACGCCGATGATGCCGCCCAGCAGGCCGATGGCGCCCGCCTCCACCAGGAACATGTTGCGGATCTTGCCCACCTCACAGCCCAGCACTTTCATCACACCGATCTCTTTGGTGCGTTCGTAGATGGACATCATCATGGTGTTGGCGATGTTCAGCGCCGCCACCAGCAGAGCCACGGCGGCAGTGCCGCCCAGAATCATCTGGCTCTTCACCACACTGGCCTGCATCTCCTCGCGGATCTGTGTCAGAGAGTTGGTCTGCTCATAGCCCAAATCGTGGATCCACTCTTCCACTTCTCCCACATTCTCCACGTCGTCCACCTTGACGTAGACTTCCTGATAGCCGTTGTCCTGCTCACGCATGACCGTGCCGTTGGAGATCATCACGCCACCGCTGGAATTGTTTTTCTTGCCGCTGAGGCGCTGATACTCTTTCTCCAGCATCTTCATATCAGACACGCGCATGGCGATGCCCGATTCGGTGAAATAGTGCTTGGACGTGTCTGACACAAAGGTGCCCATCACCACCAGCTGGAACTCACTGGTCTTCTCGTTGCCATTGTTGTCATAAGCGGTGAGTTTCAGGGTGAGTTTGTCCTTGTTGACGTCTACAAAGGGCGGGATGGGATTGCCCAGCGAGTCGGTCTGACCCGCCCAGCGCTGGCGCTTGCCGCTGTTGTAGCTCTTTCGGGTATCCTGGAACTGATAGGCAAAATTGGCGCCTACCAGCACGGGGATCTTCTTTTTGCCCAGGTTCACGTCATCGGCGATCCAGCTGCCGCTTTGCAGCTGAAACTCCATGGCCTCCAACGCGTTCATGTCCACGCCGTAACAATCCCACAGATACGCTTCATACCGGTCGCCCTTGCCGGCGTAGACATTGCCGTTCATGGAGTTGGAGGAATAGAACGGCGTGGCCGCCACCACATGCTCGTGGCTGCGGAATGTTTCCAGCATTTCGTCGTCCAGCTTGGGAACGTCGCCTGCGGCGCCGTAGGAATAGTTATAGATCTGGATCTGGGTCAGATCGCCCCAGCTTTGCAGCATGGCTTCGTTCTGGGCATTGCTGGCGATGCCAAGGCTGATCATAACGATGATGGCGAAGGTGCCCACCACCACGCCGATAACGGTCAGGGCTGTGCGGCCTTTGCGCCGCCGAAGATTATCCGTGCTGAGGCGCAGCAGATCAGATATCTTCATCTTCGTCCTCCAGCTCTGCCAGTTTCTTCGCAGCCTTCTTCTTGCGGATCACCACCACGACGACCGCAACAACAGCGCCCACACCCACAACGATGAGGGCCCAGCCCCAGATGGGCATGCCGGTGCTCACATCCTCGCCCATGGTGGGGTCCATCATGCCGGGATCCATCATGCCCGGGTCGTCGATGACAGGCGCAGCCTCCACGGTGCAGGAGAATTCCTTCTCCAGCGTGGCCACTTCGCCCTTGGAGTTCTCATAGCTCAGGATGACCTTGCCGTTGATGACGCCCTCGGCGGAAGCCATCACGCTGAAATCCACCGAGTTCTCGGTGCCGGCGGCCACGTTGCCCAGGAACTGACTCTGGCCGGGGTTGGCCAGGTTCTCGCCCTGGATCTCGGCGGTGAGGTTGTTGATGGCGCTCTTGCCCTTGTTGACGAAGGTGACCGAGAGGTAGCCCTCCTCGCCCATCATCATGGTCTCGGGAGCTTCCACATTGGTGATCTCAAAGCGCTCGGGCTGGGTCACGGGGATGGAAATGGGAGAGGTCGCGGCTTCGCCGTTCTTGCTGGTCAGCTGCACGGTGATGTTCACAGAGCCGGGCTCCATGGTGGCGTCGGTGACCATCTTGTAGCTGATGGTGCGGGTCTCGTTGGGAGCCATCGCGCCCACATAGGTGTTCATGCTGCCGCTGGCGAGGCTGACGTTCTTGGAGTCCGTGGGGAAGGTCAGGCCCACCATCACGTCCTCCAGGTTGGTGTTGCCGCTGGTGGTGAACAGGGTCAGCTCCAGGGTGAACTCCTTGCCGGCCTCCACGCTGTTGCCGCCGAAGGTGAAGTCCTTCACCATGATCTTGGGCACTTCGGCAGGCGCGGGAGTGGGCGCGGGAGTGGGCTCGATGGCCTCGGCGCACTGGATGATGGTCTGAGTCAGCTGCTGGACCTCGCGGGGCTCGTCACCACCCTCGGTGATCACGTCAAAGCTGAATTCGTTGCTGCCGCCGTTGTAGGTCACATCCGTAAACACAAATTTGTATGTACCGTCGCTGCGCTTTTCCGCAATGGCGTCTTTGCCAGAAAAACTGCTGGTGTTGATACGGCCGCGAAGGCCAGCATTTTTGCCTTGGGCCCATTCATCGGACACGGTGATGCTGATGTTGGCCTTCTCACCGGGACGCAGATGGGCGCCGAAGCTGCCGCCAATGTCGTAGTTCACGATACTAATCTCCGTGGGGGAAGGTTCTGAGGTTGAACCGCCCCCTTCACCGCCGCCAGTCTGGTCTGTATTTGTGATGGTACCGGGAGTCTGCCCGTCGGGCTGAGTCTCCTCGCCTTCCGCATACACCGGCGCGCCGGCAAACACGCCCAGCGCAAGAGCCAGCGCCAGGGACAGGCTGATGATCTTGTTCTTCATCTGTTTCATGGATATGATTCCTCTCATTCGTCGGTGATACTGTCTGCCGGTACGGTGGTTTGAGGCTCCGGCGGCGCCTCTTGTTTCGATTCCAGAATATCCTTGAACAGTTCGGCCTGCTTTTTCGCCTTTTCCTGTTCGTCCAGAAGGATGTTGCTCTCCACCATGCCGTCCCGGATGGTGATGACCCGGTCCGCCACATCGGCTAGGTCACGCTCGTGGGTGACCATCACGAAGGTGATGTTGTTCTCCTTCGCCATGGTGAGCATGCGGTAGAGCACCTGACGGGTGGTGGACGAGTCCAGGTTTCCGGTGGGCTCGTCGGCGAAGATGACCTTGGGCTTTGCCACGAACGCGCGGGCAATGCCCACGCGCTGCTGCTGGCCGCCGCTCATCTCGGTGGGCTTGTGGTTCGCACGTTTGCCCAGACCCATGCGCTTGAGCTCCGCCTTGGCCATTTCCAGCCGCTTTTTGCGGGGCACACCCTTGAACATCAGCGGAAGCGCCACGTTCTCGGCGGCGGTGAGGTTGGGCAGCAGGTTGTAGCTTTGGAAGATGAATCCCAGATGCGCCTGACGGAATTTCGCCAGCTGGTTTTCGTTCATCGCGCTGATCTCGTGCTTGCCTATGTACACACTGCCCTTTGTTGGCTTTTCCAGCCCCGCAAGCTGATTGAGCAGGGTGGATTTGCCGCTGCCCGAAGGGCCCACGATGCAGCAGATCTCACCGGGTTCGATGGCAAGGTTCACGTCGTTCAGGGCGATGACCTTTTCCTTGCCCACCCGGTACACCTTGCGCAGATGTTCCACGCAGATGATTGGCGCCATTCTTTCACCTCTTCGCTGCGGCCTTTCGGGCCGCCGTTTTCATAAAATACCCACAAGCGGGCTGATCCAGCCGCTCTGGCTCGTTTTGAACACCCAGTAGTAAAGCACGGCAAAGACCTCCCGCATGTAACAGGGCAGCACCGAGTTGAGGCCGATGCTCGCGGGGATGGAACTCACCTGTTCAAAGCCCACCAACCGGGCGTAGCAGCGGGCGCGGTAGCAGTGGAAGGCGTTGGTCACCACGGCCATGGGTTCGTCCGCGCCGATGCCCCGCTCTTCCAGCAATTCTTTTGCAAACAGCAGATTCTCTTCGGTGGAGGTGCTCTTCTGCTCCACCACGATCTGCTCCTCCGGCACGCCCTTCTCCTCAAGATAACGGGCCATCGCCACCCCTTCCGGGATGGTCTCGCCGTTGCCCTGCCCGCCGGTGACCGCGATCACCACTTCGGGATTTTCCAGGTAATAGGCATAAGCCGCGTCCAGGCGGCGGCGCAGCAGGTCGGAAGGCACGTCCTTTCGCAGGCCCGCACCCAGCACCACGATGGCCTTTTCCTGCCCGGAGGCCGCGCCTGCGTAGCCGCTGACAGCCACAAAGCCCAGCAGCAGGCAGAAAACGCCCACACCGCAGAAGAACAGGATCTTCAGCCAGCGGCCCACACCGTCCGCACAGAAAGCGTCGATGGGGCGGTGGAACACGGCATAGGCCCAAAGCGCCGCCGTGAGGAGATACATCAGGAGAAGGCCGAAGTTGAAGTTGGAGCGAAAACTGCGCAGCACGCTATCGGCCAAAAGGACGACTGCCAGCACCCACACGATGATGATTTTGATCTGCATTTTGTTCCTTTTCAATGGAATTTCTCACTTTCCGCTGCGGGCCGGCGGTCCCGATTCAAAAGAGTCTCACAGCGTAAACGAATCGGGCGTGAATTTTATTTCACCCGTCGTGAGAGTTCAGTCGAAAATTTTCGCGGCCAGGTCCTGGCCGTCCAGTTTTGCATCCACGCCCAGCACCGTGCAGATGGTCTTGCCGATGGCGCCGAAGCCCAGCACAGTGCCAAGGTTATTGTCCTTCTTCACCTCGGGGCCTGCCACCAGCAGCGGCACATACTCGCGGGTGTGGTCGGTGGTCTTGGTGAAGCCGGGGTCACAGCCGTGGTCGCCGGTGATCATCACCACGTCGCCCGGGCGCAGCTTCTGAAGCAGCACGCCCAGGCCCCGGTCAAACTCGGACGCCGCCGCCGCATAGCCGGGGATGTTGCGCCGGTGGCCGTAGATCATGTCGAAATCCACCAGATTGATGAAGGCAAGGCCCTCGAAGTCCCGGTCCGCCAGCTCCAGCATCACCCGGATGCCGTCGGTGTTGCCGCTGGTGCGGATCTTCTCGGTCAGGCCTTCGCCGTCGAAAATATCGTAGATTTTGCCCACGCCGATCACGTCCTTGCCGGCGGCCTTGAGATGGTCCAGCATGGTCTTTGCGGGGGGCTTGAGGGAGTAGTCGTGGCGGTTGGAAGTGCGCTTGAAATCCGCCGCGCAGCTGCCCACGAAGGGGCGCGCGATCACGCGGCCCACGCCGTGCTCGCCTTTGAGCATATCCCGGGCCATCTGGCAGTATTCATACAGCTGCTCCAGCGGCACCACCTCTTCGTGGGCGGCCACCTGGAACACGCTGTCCGCCGAGGTGTACACGATGAGCGCGCCGGTGCGCATGTGCTCCTCGCCGTAGTCCTTCAGCACCTCGGTGCCGGAATAAGGCTTGTTGCACAGCACCTTGCGCCCGGTGAGCTTTTCGTACTGCTCGATCACCTCGGGGGGGAAGCCGTCGGGATAGGTGGGCAGCGCCCGCTCGCTTTCCACGCCGGCGATCTCCCAGTGGCCGATGGTGGTGTCCTTGCCGTTGCTGGCCTCCTGCAGGCGCACGCAGCTGCCCGCCACAGGATGCACCGGCGCGCCGCACTGCACGCCGTCCAGATTGAACAGGCCCAGAGAGGCCATGTTGGGCGCCGCAAAACCAGGGTCCTTTGCGATGGAGGCAAGGGTGTTGGCCCCCACGTCGCCGAATTTATCCGCATCCGGCTCGTAGCCGATGCCGAAGCTGTCCAGCACGATCAGAAAAACGCGCTTTGTCATGGTGATATTCCCTCCTTGGAATGGTCTTATGTCTAAGAGTGATTCCATTATACAATATTCCCCACAGGAAGTTAAGCCGGAGAGAGAAGTTTTCTCCCCTCGTTTGCACAGGGATGTTAAAACTTTTAAAAATTGCTTTTGGGCCTTTGACGCGCTTGCATTCAGGTGTATAATATATGCTGGTAAAAATTCGAGGTTCTATCATTTCAGGAGGTTCCTTATGAACAGAATGCGTAAAACCAAGATCGTGTGCACCCTGGGCCCTTCCACGGACCGGGAGGATGTGCTTCGGGATATGATCCTGAGCGGCATGAACGTCGCCCGCTTCAATTTTTCTCACGGCACTCATGAAGAGCACAAGCGCCGGCTGGACACCCTCAAGCGCCTGCGCGAAGAGCTGAATCAGCCTGTGGCCGCCCTGCTGGACACCAAGGGTCCTGAAATTCGTTTGAAGCAATTCGCCGGCGGCAAGACCGAGCTGAAGGCCGGCCAAACCTTCACCCTCACCACCCGGGATGTGGAGGGCACCAGCGAGATCTGCTCCATCACCTACAAGGACCTGCCCGGCGACCTTTCTGTGGGCGGCACCGTGCTGCTGGCGGACGGCCTCATCAGCCTGACCGTCACCAAGCTCACCGACACAGACATCACCTGCAAGGTGGAGAACGGCGGCCCCATCAGCAACAACAAGGGCGTGAACGTGCCCGGCGTTTCCCTGTCCATGCCCTACATGAGCCAGCGGGACAAGGACGACATCCTCTTCGGCATCGAGCAGGGCTTTGACTTCATCGCCGCCAGCTTCACCCGCAGCGCCCAGGACATTCAGGAAGTGCGCCGCCTGCTGAACAGCCACAACTCCCACATCCGCATCATCGCCAAGATCGAGAACCGCGAGGGCGTGGACAACATCGACGAGATCCTGACCGCCGCCGACGCGGTGATGGTGGCCCGCGGCGACATGGGTGTGGAGATCGACTTCACCGAGATCCCGGTCATTCAGAAGGAGATCATCTACCACAGCTTCTCCAGCGGCAAGCCGGTCATCACCGCCACCCAGATGCTGGAGAGCATGATCGAAAATCCCCGGCCCACCCGTGCCGAGATCACCGACGTGGCCAACGCCATCTACGACGGCACCAGCGCCATCATGCTCAGCGGTGAGACCGCCGCCGGCAAGTACCCTGTGGAGGCCGTGCGCACCATGGCGGCCATTGCCGAGCGCACCGAAAATGACGCCAGCTACTTCAGCCGCATGCGCAAAGCCCCTGTGGACTCCCGCATGAGCATCGTGGGCGCCACCGCCCATGCGGCGGGCACCACCGCTGCCGACGTGAAGGCCGCCGCCATCATCACCGTGAGCAAGAGCGGGGAGACCGCCCGCCTGGTGAGCAAGGGCCGCCCCTCCACCCCGGTCATCGCCTGCGTGGTGGACGACTGGGTGCAGCGGCATCTGTCCCTGTCCTGGGGCGTCACTCCCCTGCTGATGCCCTACGCCCACAACACCGATGAACTCATCGACCTTTCGGTCAAGACCGCCGAGGAGGCCGGCCTTGTGCACACCGGCGACCTGGTTGTGGTGACCGCCGGCGTGCCGGTGGGCATCTCCGGCACCACCAACATGCTCAAGGTGCACATGGTGGGCGACTCCCTGCTGAACGGTGTGGGCATCGGCGACCACAACGCCAAAGGCCCTGTGTGCATCTGCCGCAGCAACCACGACGTAACAACCAAGTTCCGCAAGGGCGACGTGCTGGTGGTCCCCTACACCAACAATGAGATGCTGGACGCCATGCGTGACGCCAGCGCCATTGTGGTGGAGGAGGCCGGCCTGAACAGCCACGCCGCCATCGTGGGCCTGACGCTGGGCAAGGCGGTCCTGGTGGGCGCTTCCGGCGCCACCCGCGTTTTGAAAGACGGCGCGATGGTCTCGGTGGACTGCGGCCGCGGCATCGTGCAGAGCATGGCGGACTGAACGCGCAAATTAAGCAAGCCCCGGGAGTGTTCCCGGGGCTTGCTTTATCTCGTTTGGCTTTCAGGATAGGCCGCGAATTCTTCTGTGCCGTTGAACACGTTCAGGTCGATATAAGGCTCTTCGCCGGCGTATCCGTCCAGCTGCCCGCGGTCGGTGTACTGCCAGAAGGTCCAGTCCCGGCCGTCTTTGAGGCGAGGGGTGAAATAGACGTTCCGTATCCAGATATCGTATCCTTCGTAACCCCCCGCCAGATACCGGCCATAGGCGCTGCCGGTGGCGTAGAGCACCGGGCGCATGCCATAATGCTCCTCCAGCCGCTTCAAAAGCAGCGTGAGCTGCTCGGTCACTTCCTCTCGGGCGGGCGGATGCAGCTTCTTGCTGCCATAGAGCTCCACATCCACCACGGGCGGCAGCATCCCGTCGAACGGTTCCACTGCCCGGATGAAATTTTCCGCCTGGGTGTCTCCCCCGCTTTCAAAACTGAAAAAGTGATAGGCCCCGGCCCGCAGACCACTCTGGCGCGCCTGCTGCCAGTTCTGCCGGAAGTTCGGGTCCTGTGAGCCGCTGCCCTCCGTTGCCTTGATGAACGCGAAGGAAACGCCCTGCCGCGCCAGCGCCTGCCAGTCGATCTCGCCCTGATAGACAGACACATCCACGCCGCGCACTGGATACCGGTTTCGGGAGGGCGCGTTCAGACGAGGCGGTCCGTCATTTAAGAGCACGACCGCCGCGGCGGCCGCCAGGACGATGCCCGCAAAAAGACAGGCTCCGGCAATGCGCCTTGCCGCGCCGTGGGGCTGGCGCCTGAACGCAGGAAACAGCTTCATCGGGCTCACCTCACAAACAAAACCGGGCAGACGCACGGCGTCTGCCCGGTTATGGCGGAAAGAGAGGGATTCGAACCCTCGGTGGGTTTATAGCCCACACACGATTTCCAGTCGTGCGCCTTAGACCAGCTCAGCCATCTTTCCATTCTCTCTGCGGCCCTCAAAGCCGCTTATATATAATACCGAAAAGAGGGCTTCCTGTCAAGCCCCAAAATGCAAAAATGCCTGCTTTCAGCAGGCATTTTTTTGTTTCACTCCACGCGGGCGGGATAATACAGGTTGTTGCTGATGAACTCCAGCTTATCCTTCAGCGCCTGCTCCATGGTGGCCACGACGTTGACCATGTTGGCCACGGACTCGTTGACCTCCATCAGCTGGCAGAAGTTCACGTCCTCCATACCGATGACGCACTGCAGCTTCTCGCCCTCAGCGTTGAGGATGTGGCTGAGAGCCGTCTCCTCCAGCGCGATGCTCTCCAGCAGGTCGGTGACCGCCTGGCACATGGTGATGGGATTGGGATGCATGGAAATAACGGGCATGGACATAAGGCATACCTCCTGAAAAATGGTGTGTTGCAACACGTTCGTGCTGACTATCCCACTATATGCCGCCGTCTGTGTTTTGTTCCGCGCACCCGGAAAAGGAAAAAGAGCAGGGGCATGTTTCTCCCCTGCTCTTTGTTTTTCAGCAGCCCAGATAGGCTTTGCGCACCTCGATGTTGTTGGCCAGCTCGTCGGCAGGGCCTTCCATCTTGATGGTGCCGGTCTCCAGCACATAGGCACGGTCGGCGATTTCCAGCGCCATCTTGGCGTTCTGTTCCACCAGAAGAACGGTCACGCCGTCCCGGTTCACGTCCTCGATGATGTGGAAGATCTCCTTCACCAGAAGAGGCGACAGGCCCATGCTGGGTTCGTCCAGAAGCAGCATCTTGGGCTTGCACATCAGCGCGCGGCCGATGGCCAGCATCTGCTGCTCGCCGCCGGACAGGGTGCCCGCCTGCTGCTTGCGCCGCTCTTTCAGGCGGGGCAGCCGCTCGAACACCATTTCCAAATCGTCGGCAATGGCGTCCTTGGAGTCCTTGCGGGTGAAGGCGCCCATCTCCAGGTTCTCCTGCACCGACAGGTGGCTGAACACACGGCGGCCTTCCGGCACCTGAGCCAGGCGCAGGCGGATGATCTTGTGGGCCTCCATCTGGCTGATCTTCTGGCCCATGAAGTCGATCTCGCCGCCCTTGAGTTTGAGCAGGCCGGAGATAGCGTGCATGGTGGTGGTCTTGCCGGCGCCGTTGGCGCCGATCAGGGTGACGATCTCGCCCTCATCCACATGGAAGGAAATATCCCGGATGGCATGGATGGAGCCGTAAAACACGTTGATGTCCTGTACACGAAGCATTTCACCCATGGCTCAATCACCTCCCAGATACGCTGCAATGACCTTGGGGTTATTGCGGATGGATTCGCCCGTGCCCTGGGCGATGACACGGCCATAGTCCAGCACATAGATGTACTCGCAGATGCCCATGACAAAGTTCATGTCGTGCTCGATGAGCAGGATAGCCAGATCGAAGCGGTCGCGCACCGCCTTGATGGTGTTCATCAGCTCTTCGGTCTCGTTGGGGTTCATGCCGGCGGCGGGCTCATCCAGCAGCAGCAGCTTTGGGTTGGTGGCCAGTGCGCGGGCAATCTCCAGCTTGCGCTGCTTGCCGTAGGGCAGGCTGGAAGCGGGCAGGTCGGCCTCTTTGTCCAAGTCGAAGATTTTGAGCAGCTGCATCGCCTGCTTGTTCATCTGGCGTTCCTTCTCACGGAAGCCGGGCAGGCGGAAGATGCCGGTCCACATGGAATATTTCACCTGATTGTGCAGGCCGATCTTCACGTTGTCCAGAACGCTCATCTGGTCGAACAGACGGATGTTCTGGAAGGTACGGGCGATGCCCTCCTGGTTGATCTTGGCCGGCTGCTGGCCGGTGATGTTCTTGCCGTCCAGGATGATGTCACCCTCGGTGGGACGATACACGCCGGTGAGCATGTTGAACACCGTGGTCTTGCCGGCGCCGTTGGGACCGATGAGGCCGTAGAGCTGGCCTTTTTCCATCTTCATGTCCAGCTGGGCCACAGCCTGCAGACCGCCGAAGGCGATGCCCAGGTTGGTTACTTCAAGCAGTGCCATGCCTCACGCCTCCTCTTTCTTGCCCTGCGGGCCGTTCTTTTGGAAGCGGGCCGCCAGTTTGCGGAATTTCGGGTTTGCAGCGATCCTGTCGGCCATCTGCGCGCGCCAGGCCACGATCTGGGGGCTCTGGTTGAAGATCATCATCACGATCAGCACGATGGCGTACACCAGCATGCGGTAGTCCGCCACGCCGCGCAGCAGCTCAGGCAGAACGTAGAGCACGGTGGCCGCGATCATGGAACCGCGGATGTTGCCGATGCCGCCCAGCACCACGAACACCAGCACCAGGATGGAGGTGTTGTAGTCAAACTTCTTGGCCGCCAGCGCGGAGAAGTTCAGCGCATACAGAACGCCGGCCATGCCCGCGAACACCGCGGAGATGATGAAGGCCATCAGCTTGTACTTGGTCACGTTGATGCCGGTGGCCTCGGCGGCGATGCGGTTGTCGCGGATGGACATGATGGCCCGGCCCGCGCGGGAGTTGATGAGGTTCAAAATCACGAACAGGGTGATGAGGATGAGGATGATGCCCGCCAGGAAGGTGGACGCCTTCTTCATGCCGCTGATGCCGATGGCGCCGTTGATGATAACGTCGCCGTCCGCCGCAAGGCCCATGGAGGCGGAGTCCTTGATGGAGAAGTGGAAGCCGTTCGAATCAAGGCCCAGATACACGGTGTTCAGCACGTTCTTGATGATCTCGCCGAAAGCCAGGGTCACGATGGCGAGATAGTCGCCTCGCAGACGCAGCACCGGGATGCCGATGAGGAAGCCGAACACGCCGGCCACCACACCGCCGATGAGCATGGAGAGCGCAAAGCCCAGCACAGAGGGCATTTCAGAGCCGGTGACGACCCAGAACACCGCGCCGGAGAAAGCGCCCACGCTCATAAAGCCCGCATGGCCCAGGCTCAGCTCGCCCAGGATGCCCACGGTGAGGTTCAGCGAGATAGCAAGCACCACATAGGTGCAGATGGGCACCAGCATGCCCTTCATGGAGTTGTTCAGCACGCCGCCCACGGTCAGCGCCTGCACGACGATATAGAATACCACGACGATGCCGTAGGTGATCAGATTGCTGCGCGTGGTCTTTTTCATGTTTTTCAATGCGTTCATCACAGCCACCTCACACCTTCTCGTTCATGGGCTTGCCCAAAAGACCCGTGGGCCGCACCAGCAGCACGATGATCAGCACGGCGAACACAATGGCATCCGCCAGCTGGGTGGACACATACGCCTTGCTCATGATCTCGATGATGCCCAGCAGCACGCCGCCCAGCATCGCGCCGGGAATGGAGCCGATGCCGCCGAACACCGCAGCCGTGAAGGCCTTGATGCCGGGCATCGCGCCGGTGGTAGGGGTCAGCGAGGGATACGCCGAGCACAGCAGCACACCGGCCACAGCAGCCAGCGCAGAGCCGATGGCAAAGGTGAGGGCGATGGTGGAGTTCACGTTCACGCCCATCAGCTGGGCCGCGCCCTTGTCTTCGGAGACCGCCAGCATCGCATGGCCAAGCTTGGTGTGGTTGACGAAAAGGCTCAGGCCCACCATGATGACCGCCGCCGAAACAATGGTGATCACCGTCTCGGAGGAGATAACAATCTTGCCGCCCGCCAGATGCAGGTCCAGCGCAGGGATGGACACCACGGAGGTGAAGTTCTTCGGGTCGGAGCCCCAGATCAGCAGCGCCAGATTCTGCAACAGATAGCTCACGCCGATGGCCGTGATCAGCACCGCCAGCGAAGAGGCGCCGCGCAGCGGCTTGTATGCGAAGCGCTCGATGGCCAGACCCAGCACCGTGCACAGCGCCATAGAGATCAGGATCGCCACCAACGGCGGGATCCCCATCTGGTTGACCGCGATGAACACGATGTAGCTGCCCACCATGATAACGTCACCGTGAGCAAAGTTTAGCATCTTGGCGATGCCGTAGACCATGGTGTAGCCCAGGGCGATAATGGCATACACGCTGCCGAGGCTGATGCCATTGATCAGATAGGATATAAACTCCATGCCCAATTCCCCTTTTCCTTAAGCCGGCCTCTCCCCCGCCCTTCGGCGGCGGCGAGCCCGACCCGCAAATATCCTACTCATTATAGCACTGTTCTAAAGTGCACACAAGAAAAACTTTGCGGGAAAACCGCCTTTTTGTCAAAAAGAGGGTGCCGGCACATCTGGCCGGCACCCCCTTTGGTGCATTGGGAAACGCCGCAATTACATCGCGGTGTAAGCGCCGTTCTCGATCTTCATGGCGCGGGGAGCCTTGTTCACCTCGCCGGTGGCCTCCCACTGCATGCCTTCGCCGGTCAGGCCGTCCACGGTGATCTCGGTCATGGCAGCCTTCAGAGCGTCGCACAGGGTGGAAGCGTCCATGTCGGGGGTGGCGCCGGACTGCTCGATGGCAGCCAGGATGGTGTAGATGCCGTCGTAGGCGTCAGCGGCGAACTGGTTGGGGATCTCGCCGTACTTCTCCTGGTACTTGGAAACGAAAGCCTGAGTGGCCTCGTCGTCAGCGTCCGCAACGAAGGGGGTCAGCAGCATAACGCCCTCGAACAGGGACAGGTCAGCGCCTTCGATGGTCAGCAGGCCGTCCAGACCGTCGCAGCCGAAGATCAGCGCGTCAAAGCCCTGCTTATCCATCTCCTGGATGATCAGGTTGGCCTCGGCGTAGTAGATGGGCAGGAACACCAGCTCGGCGCCGGCGTCCTTGGCCTTCTGGACCTGCACGGAGAAGTCGGTCTTGCTGTCGGCAGTGAAGGCCTCGTTGGTCACGATCTCCAGGCCCTTGTTGGCGGCCTCTTCCACGAACTTGTCGCGGATGCCGGTGGAGTAGGCGTCGGAGCTGTCGTAGATGATGGCGATCTTGGTGGCCAGACCGTTGTCGGCAATGTAGTCAGCGGAGGCGATGCCCTGGTTGGGGTCGGTGAAGCAAACCTGGAAAGCATTGTCCTCAGCGATGACGTCCGGGTTGGAAGCGGACGGGGTCAGCAGGAACAGGTTGTCCGCCGCGGTCTCGGGGGCAACGGTCAGGCAGGGCTGGGTGGTAACGGTGCCCAGCAGGACCTGCATGCCCCAGTCCTTCAGGTTGTTGTAGGCGTTCATCGCCTTCTCAACGTCGTTCTCGTCGTCCTGGAAGTTCAGCTCGAACTGAACGCCGCCCAGGGCATTGATCTCGTCCACGGCGATCTGGGCGCCGTTCTTCACAGCGTTGCCGTAGGTGGCGGCGCCGCCGGTAGTGGGGCCGATGCCGCCGATCTTGAACACGCCGGCAGTGGAGCCCGCGGTGGAAGTGCCCGCAGAAGCGGGGTCAGAACCAGCGGTGGACGAAGGAGTGGAGCCGCAGGCGACCAGGCTGAACGCCATGGCAGCCGCAAGAGCGGCACTCAAAAACTTTTTCATAGATGTTCCCTCCTGTTGTGCGACCCGGGAGGCAGGCTCTCCTCCGCCGCCTTTCCGGGTCTTTTGTTTCCTAAAATTATAAACACATTCGCCGCAAGATACAATTCGCTATTTTTACATACTTTTTAACGTTGTAAAGCGTCATAGTGGATACTTTGCATAAATTCACAGTGCTTTTTCCCCGATTATTGATCATCACGGCCAAAGCGGGGCTTTCAAAGCACGTTTTTGATTGTATAAGTCCGTCAGGTTTTTGAAAAAGACGTTTTTCTTGCCAAAGGGCATTGAAAAAGAGAGCGTTTTTTGTCATAATAGGGATATTATTTCAATGGTACAATACAGAAGTAGGAGATGGATAACATGCAGTTGCTGGAAGAGCGGATCCTTCAGGATGGTCAGGTGCGCCCCGGTAATGTTTTAAAGGTAGACTGTTTTCTGAATCACCAGCTGGACATTGCCCTGCTGGACGAGATCGGCAAAGTCTTCTACGAGGTCTACAAGAACGACGGCATCAACAAGATCCTTACCATCGAGGCGTCCGGCATCGCCATCGCCTGCATGACCGCGTGGCACTTCGGCGTGCCCGTGGTGTTCGCCAAGAAGGCGAAGAGCAAGAACATCGACGGGGATGTGTACACCTCCACCGTTCACTCCTTCACCTACGGCAAGGACTACGACATCACCCTCTCCAAGAAGTTCCTCGGGCCCGAGGACAAGGTGCTCATCGTGGACGATTTCCTGGCGGTGGGCAAAGCCATGCACGGCCTGCTGGACGTGTGCAAGCAGGCGGGCGCCACGGTGGGCGGCATCGGCATCGCCATTGAGAAGGGCTTCCAGCCCGGCGGCGAGACCCTGCGCAGCCAGGGCTACAAGCTGACCAGCCTTGCCATCGTGGACTACATGGACGACGAGGGCAACCTGCGCTTCCGTTCTCAGCAATAAACGGAACAAACAAAAAAATACGGCCAGCCGCTTTCGGGCGGCTGGCCGATTTTTTTGCCTCAGGCCTGCTCTTTTTCCTTTTCCTTGAGCCGGTTGATGATCAACGCGTATCCTCCGTTGCCGTACTGGATGCATCGGTTGATGCGGCTAATGGTGGCGGTGCTGATCTCCACCTCCCGGACGATTTGTTCGTAGGTCTTGCCGTCCAGCAGCATTTTGGCGGCCTCCAGCCGCTGCGCCATGTCAGCGAGTTCCTTCATCGTGCACAGGTCCTCGAAGAAGGTATCGCACTCTTCCATATTCTCCAGCGAAAGGATCGCTTCAAACAGGGCTTTGGTGGTTTGATTTTTTAGACGAGCTTTCTCGACCATGATACACCTCGCACATCCTTCAGACTTTTACTCAACTAAAGTCTATCACAATCTCTTGCAGATTGCAAGGCATCGAACGAAAAAACAAACCGTCCCCTTTTGTGGCAGGTGCACGAAAACAAGGGCCTCTCCCCTTCTTTTTCAAACGCTGGGTCACTCCCGCATAAGGTCGCTGCGAATATCGCTGTGCAGAGCCGCCTTCAGCGCCGCCCGCTCCGCCGCAAGGCAGAGCAGCAGCGTTACCAGCGCGATGGCCCCGGCGCAGCCCAGCACGGACAGCAAAAGTGTGGTGCGCGTCTGGCTGAACATATAGCGGCCCAGCAGCCACCGGGCGGTGCCCAGCCAGAGGGCCGCCCCCGCCGGCAGCCCGAGACCCAGGCCCCAGGCACAGCGCAGCAGCGTTTCCCGCCGCAGCATGGCCGCCACATCGCCCCTGGTCATGCCGGCACTGCGCAGCAGGGCGAACTCCCGGCGGCGCAGCTGGGTCTCCGCCCCGATGGAGCCGAGCAGGGCCGCGCCGCAGCCCAGCGCCGTCAGCACTTCAAAACCACCCGCAAAGACGTTCAGCAGCACCCGCACCGCCTTTTGATAGATCCGGGTGGGCGATGTGGGGGTGAGGTCCTCGATCTGCCACCCGGTGTTCGTCTGGCCGCCGGCGTAGCGCTCGCTGGCCCCCAGCTCCGTCAGGGTCTGTATCAGGGCGGGGGTGAGCCGGGAGGAATCCTCCGCGTCCACAAAAAACTCGAATTCCCGCTTGTCCTCGCCGGTGACCTCGGTGCCCCGCAATGCATCGAAGGCGCTCTGGCTGGTGATGAGCACGCCATTGGGGTACATGGCCATATAGGTGTCCTGCCAGAGCACCCCGTCGGGCAGCGGCGCGGTGCAGACGTCCGCCACCGCAAGCGCCTGTTCCGTCCCCTGGTTCAGCAGCTCACCGGCTGCGAATGCCATCACGCCTTCCTCCGGCGGCGCGTATACACAGGCAAGGCCGCCCTGCACTTCGGGCAGCGGACCGCCATACCACCGGGCAAAGCTTTCATCGTCCAGGGTGATGAGGACCGAGCTGCGGGCCGGGCTCTCCCATACGCGCCAGCCGGTGCGCTCGGTGGCCCAGACGTCGGCGCCGGTGGTCTGTTGGGCTGTGTCTTTCAGCCGGCCGAGCAGCTGCTGCGTGTCGGTGTTCACCGCCCAGAGATAGACCCGGTAGGTGTAGGTGGCGAACTGACTGGAGTATCCCGCCAGAAGGCCGCGGGAAAAGCCGTTCACCATGCAAACGAGCAACGCGCACACCACGATGACGCTGACCTGGGTGCGAAAGCGCCCGCCCGCGCGCCGCACGCTGCGGCTGGCCAGCAGCGCGGGGGCCTGCCGGGGCTCCCGCCGGCGAACGCGTCGGGGCGGCGTTTCCGCCATGCCCCGCACCGCCTCGATGGGCGCAAGGCGCGCCGCCCGCCGTGCCGTTCCGCTGGCGGCCAGCAAAAGGGTGACCACCGGGCAGGCCAGCGCCAGCAGCACCGCGCCGGGCGTTATGACCAGATGGATTTCCCGCACTCCCCGCGCCGCAAGCGCGTCCATGAAAGGCCGCAGAAGCCGGAATGTGACGGCAAGGCCCCCTGCGGCGCACAAAACGCCCAGCGGGGCGGCAAACGCCGACAGGAACAGCGCGTCCAGCCACACGCTCTGCCGAAGCTGGCGGCGGGTCGCCCCCACACTGGCCAGCTGGCCAAGCATGCGGGTGCGCTGAGCCAGCGACATGGAAAAGGCTCCCCGCAGCAGCACAGCGAGAAACACCACCAGCAGCGCGACCACCAGCTGGGATGCCGCCAGCACGATTTGAGAAAAGGCAGACACCATTTTAAAAGAATCCGCCAGCGAGAAGCCGCCGAACTGCACCGCCGCGAGCATCGTGGAACACACGAGGGCCGAGAAGGCCACGAACCAGGTGCGCGCACCGCCCCGCAGCCACTGCCGCCAGGTGACGAGGAACATCGCTTTCATGCCCGCACCTCGTCTTTCACGATGCGGCCGTCCCGCAGGCGGAGGATGCGCTTGGCCTGCAGGGCCAGCGCTTCGTCGTGGGTGATCATCACAATGGTCTGGCCGGTGGTCTCGTTGAGCTGCACCAGCATGCGCATCACACTCTCACTGGCCGCCGAGTCCAGGTTGCCGGTGGGCTCGTCCGCCAAAAGCAGTGCCGGGTGGGTGATGAGGGCGCGGGCGATGGCCACCCGCTGCTGCTGCCCGCCCGAAAGCTGGGCGGGAAAAGCCCGCCGCTTGCCCTCCAGGCCCAGACGGGCCAGCAGATCCAGCACCCGGGCCGGATCGGCGGTGCGCCCGTCCAGAAGCAGGGGCAGCGTGAGGTTCTCCTCCACTGTGAGCAGCGGCACCAGATTGTAAAACTGGTACACAAGGCCGATCTGCCGGCGGCGGAACACCGTCAGCTCCTCCTCTTTCTGGTCGTAGAGGGAGACGCCGTCCAGCGTGATGCGCCCGGAAGTGGGCTTATCCACTCCGCCCAGCAGATGCAGCAGCGTGGACTTGCCCGAGCCGGAGGCCCCCATCACGGCCACAAATTCGCCCCGCTCCACAGTGAGGGAAACGCCGTCCAGCGCGCGGACCGCCGCGTCGCCTGAACCGTATATCTTTGTGAGTTGTTCTACCTGTAAAAAAGCCATGGTATCCCTTCCTTTCGTTTTCAGGATACCGCGTCCGGGTGACCGCCCGGTGACAGTACAGTGACAGCTTCGTCACCCGCGTAAAAACGCAGAGTGAAGCGGGGGCCCCGGAGGCCGTTTTCCGCCCGGACCGTTCCGCCCTGCCCCTGGGCGATGGCCTTTGCCAGCGCGAGGCCGATGCCCGCGCTGCCGGGAGCGGCGTTCTTGCCCCGCCAGAATCGCTCGAACAGATGCGGGAATTCCTCTTCCGGGATGGGCGGGCCGTCGTTCTCCACCGCGAACTCCGTGTAAAGTGCATTGCCCTCACAGGAAAGCGTGACCCTGCCGCCGGCATCCGTGTGCTCGGCGGCGTTTTTGGCCAGGTTGGTCAGTGCTTCCAGCGTCCATGCCCTGTCGCACAAACAGCTGACCGGCGGCCCGGCCCACTCCACGGCCACGCCCCGGTCCGCGCACAGCGGCTGGACCGACTGCGCGGCGGCGCGCAGCAGCTCCAGCGCGTCGTTTTGCTTACGCTCGAACCGGACCACCGCCGCGTCCAGCCGGCAAAGCTTGAGCAGCTGCTCCACCAGCCAGCCCATCCGCTCTGCGGCCTGGGACACACGGCATGCACACTGGTCCTTTTCTTCTGCCGGAACCGCTTCGTCCTCCCAGAGTTCCGTCTGGAGCAGGATGGCCGCGATGGGGGTTTTCAGCTGGTGAGCAACGTCCCCCAGAAAATCAGCCAGCAGGCGCTTGTCTTCTTCCAGCGCTGCCTTTTGCTCGCCCAGGATAGTGGTTATCTTGTAAATATCGTCCCGCAGGGCGTTCAGCTCCCCTTCCCGCTGGGTGCGGATGTCCAGTATCTCGCCGCCGGTGTAGACGCTGGCGAGATACTCCGAGAGCCGGTCGATCTCCCGGGCACGGCAGACACAGAACCCGGCGGCCAGCGCAAGGCAGGTCCCGCCGCACAGGGCGGCAGTGAGGGCCGCGCCGGCGCCGAAAGCAAGCGCGCCCGCCGCCGCAAACACGGCGCTCGCCAGCAGCAGGCCCACCAGAAACTTCTTTGCCTCCCGGCTTCTCATGGCTTTTCCTCCCATCGATAGCCGATGCCCCGCACCGTGGTGATGCGGCGGCCCTCGGCACCCAGTTTTTCCCGCAGGCGCTTGACGGTGACCGTGAGGGTGTTGTCCTCCACAAAGGCGCCGCCGTCATCCCAAAGCGCCTGCAAAAGCTGCCCGCGCTCCCAAACACGCCCGGCCTGGGAAGTCAGCAGCAGCAAAAGGCGGTATTCCTGGGCGGTGAGAGCCACCGGCACGCCGTTCACCGTGACCTGGGCGGAGCGGGCGTCCAGCGTGAGGTCACCGAAGGAATACACCTGTTTTGGGCCACGCCGCCGAAGCACTGCCCGCAGGCGGCTGACCAGTTCCCGGGCGCGGAAGGGCTTGGCGACATAGTCGTCTGCCCCTTCCTCCAGCGCCCGCACCACGCTGTCCTCATCGCTGCGGGCGGTAAGGATGATGACCGCCGCGTCCCCCGCTGCCCGCACGGCGCGGCAGACCTCATAGCCGCTGCCGTCCGGCAGGCCCAGGTCGATGAGCGCGGCGTCAAAGGCACGGGAGGCCGCCAACTCCCGGGCACGGGCGGCGGTGGCAGCTGTCTCGATGGTCCACCCCTCCGCGCGCAGAAGCGTCGCCAGCGGGCGGGCGATTGCCTCTTCGTCTTCCACAAGCAAAACGTTCATGGCGCATATCCTCCTCTTCTCTTTTTCAGTATACCTTATTTTTCCCCTGCGCGGGTGACGGAATTGTCACTCACACGGCGGCAACGCAAAAAAAGAGAGTGAGCAAAAGGCAGAGGAGCATAAAGAAGTATTGCAAAAATACTAACCTATGCCAAGTGAACGGGAAATATGAAACCTCTATGTGAATGGACGAACCATTTGCATAGAGGTTTTCTTTTGCTTCTTAAAATTTTTCAGCGTCCGCAGGACGCGCAGCCGTCACCGAATGGGGACGATCTTGGGGGCTTGGGGGGAATCCCTCAACAAGCATTTTGGCCGGTGCAATCCGGCCAAAATCGCAAAACATGTATATGTTTGCATTGCTTGCCAATCTGTGAAAATAATAAAGTTGAGGAAAAATGAAAAGGTACGTTAGCGTAGTATGCTGACGTACCTTTTTTGTATAATCATATTTTCAATTATCTCTTTTGCAAATCGCACAGAGCCAACCTTTCTCATTTTGCTCTACTTGAATTTTTGAAAACCCGGCATTTTCCAATGCTCTTTCAATCTGTTCGGAAGTATAAATTGTCATGCCGTGGATTATATCTGTCCATTTTTCGTCCTTTGTATTTTTCCCATTGGCTTCATTGCAGATCAGGAAAGTCCCGCTATTTTTAAGCACACGATATACTTGCTGAAAAGCAACTTGAATATCAGGCCAAAAGTAGATCGTTTCAAAGGCAGTTATCAAGTGGAAACTGTTTTCTGAAAACGGCAGATTCATAACATTGCCTTGCAAAACCTCGCATCGGCCTTCCTGAATTGCTGCCCGATTGAGTTTTTTCGACTTCTGAACACTAACTTCGGAGTAGTCAACACCAGTTATGTGTCCATTTGAACTTTTTCCCAAAAGGCGTTTGAGGTTAGCCCCTCCACCGCAGCCAATATCCAGACAGAAATCATCGTCGCGGATTTTTATGTGCGTCAAGCCCCATTCTGCAAGTGCGGCATGACCGGTGTTCATCATATTGACCATGATCTTCCCGGCGAATCCTTTTGGTTTGCAGGTGTTTTGAAAGAAAGACATATTTTTTCTCCTAATTTAACATGATGCGAAAGATTGGCAAGTGCCGATTCTCCAAAGTTTTCCCGCAGAGTAGGAACTTAAATTTCTCCGGGCGTAACGCCATATCTTTTTTTAAAAGTGTCGATAAAATGGCTTGCGTTGGTATATCCTACCATCCATACCACGTCTTTTACCTTGTACTTTCCGCTTTGCAGCAGGCGGTAGGCCATCTCCATTCGTTTTTCCACGATGTATTCATAAACCGTGCAATTAAAACAGATTTTGAACCCCTGTTTCAATTTGGTTTCGCTCAAAAAACATTGTTCGGCAATCTGTGCGATTGTCAAAGGATGGAGGAAATGATTGTCGATAATTTCCCTCGCTTTCATCAAGCATCGGTAATCTTCTCTGGAAATATCTTTGGTATTTTTCTGCTTGCCAATCGCTTCATCACAAAACAAAGACAGCAGTTCTAAAACCTTTCCTTCCAGATACAACTTGCGCAGCTTCCGCTCGGGCGGGCAGTCCAACAACTGCTGTAAAACAAGGCGTATCTCCGGTGTGGTGGAAAATACATGGGTACAAATCTTATCATCCCGCCGAATTAAATGCGCTGCTTCTAAATCTTCTGTCAGTGAGGAAAAACGTCCTTCCTCCAGCGAAATGCTCAAGGTATGGTAAGGCTGCTCGGAACCGAAATGGCTTACGCACTGTGAAAACGTCCCACATTGCAAACTGCACTGTGTTGGGGAAAGCTGGTAGTGCTCGCCTTGCTTTTGGCGATAATCCCATTCGCAGATTCCATTCATACAGAAGGAAAGCTGAAAGACCTTGCGCTCTGGATATTCTTCGTACAATTCCGTTTCCCGCTTAAAGGCCATTTCAGACTGAACCAAAAACAGCCCTTTTGATAACTCCTGCATACCCACAAAACCATCGGCAACCTGTTTTGTGAGATCAAAGCAGTTGCCGGTTTGTTTATGCCCTACGGTACCCGAAAGGCCGGAAACCTGAAAAGAGTGAGGCATATATTCGGGGGCGGACCATTGTAAAAGCATACTGCCAAACTCCTATTACAATAAATTTGGACAGGAAAGCCGGGCAGCCAGTCCGGCTTTTCCTCCATCTCGTGCCTAAGCTACAATGAGAGGAGCAACTGGCTGACCACTCACTCCTTGGGCTTCT
>NZ_DBGFPE010000013.1:0-56104 GCF_048526665.1 Candidatus Allofournierella excrementavium | reverse complement strand
CGACCTCTAGCGTGACAGGCTAGCGTTCTAACCAACTGAACTACCGGGCCACGGTGGTGGAAGTTAACGGGCTCGAACCGCTGACCCTCTGCTTGTAAGGCAGATGCTCTCCCAGCTGAGCTAAACTTCCTTGAAAATGGAGCGGCTTACGAGGCTCGAACTCGCTACCTCCACCTTGGCAAGGTGGCGCTCTACCAGATGAGCTAAAGCCGCAAATCCATGGTTTGCACCGCCAATCTCGTTTGGCGACGGTGTTTATTTTACCGCATCTTTCCTGCTTTGTCAAGACTATTTCTCAACTTTATTTTAGTTTCTCCAAAGACGGGCAAACCATGTGGTTTTGCAAAGAATTTACAGGGATTTCAGAAGTTTTGCCACATCCACGTTGTAGGTCTTGTCGCAGAACTGGCAGTTCACTTCTACGCACTTTTCTTCCTTGGCGAGGCTTTCCAGCTCCTGACGGCCCATGCTCAGCAGCGCGCGCTCCACCCGCTGGCGGCTGCAGTCACATTTATAGGATACGTCGTACTCGTCCAGCACCTGCGGGTCGAAGCTCTGCAGCACCAGCTCCATGATGGCCTTGGGGTCCATCCCCTGCTGCAAAAGCTTGGTGACGCTGGGGGCCTTGGCCACGTTCTGTTCCAGCATGGTGATCTCCTGCTCGGTGGCGCCGGGCAGAAGCTGGATCATGTAGCCGCCCGCGCACTGGATGGACAGGTCCGGGTTGACCAGCACACCCAGGGCACACACGGTGGGGGTCTGCTCGCTGGTGGCGTAGTAGGCGGTGATGTCCTCGGCCACTTCCCCGCTCACCAGCGGGATCTGGCCCACATAGGGCTCCTTCAGGCCCAGGTCGCGCACCACGCTCAGGGTTCCGTCCTTGCCCACGGCGCCGCCCACGTCCAGTTTGCCGTCGCCCCGCAGAGGCAGCTCAACCACCGGGTTCTGCACATACCCCTTCACGCAGCCCGCGCCGTCGGCCACCGCCAGAACGGTGCCGGCAGGCCCGCCGCCGTTGAGGCGCAGGGTCAGGGAATCCTGCTCGCTTTTGAGGGTGATGCCCATCATGGAAGCGGCGGTGAGCAGCCGCCCCAGGGCCGCGCTGGTGACGGCGCTGGTCTTGTGGATGCGCTCGGCTTCGGCCACGATGTTGGTGGAATCCACACCGTAGAACACAACGCCGCCATTGTCGGAAATGCCGCGAATCATGTTAGCCATTGTCTGTCTTCTCCAATTGTGTGTATTGTTTGACCGCTGTAAAAATGTAGCGCTGGCTCTCCGGCCGCAGCGGGCCGAAGGTCTCGCCGTCCCGCAGGTCGGCCAGTGCAAAGCCGCTCTGTTCCAGCACCCGCTTCACATAGTCCGCCTCGTAGGTATACTCCGAAAACTGCTCCCGGAACACCTCGCCGGTGTCAAGGTAGTCGATCTGGATGGAGATGTCCACCCGGTCCCCCTCCGGCGAACAGGCGTTGCGCCAGCGGCACACCGCGTCCGGCCCTTCCAGCACGAACTCGTTGTCCGCCAGCACCTGCCGATGCTTGTAGGGCGTGTTCAGGTCAAAGATGAACACGCCGCCCTTTTCCATGAAAAAGGCCGCCTTGGCCACCGCCTGCTCGAAGCGAGGCGCGGGACCGATGTGGTTGTAGGTGTCGAAGGTGGACACAGCGCCCCTGATGGTGCCGAACAGGTCCAGGTCCAGGATGTCCTGCCGGAGCAAAAGCAGCCGCTGGGAGATGCCCAGCTCGTCCGCCTTTTCCCGCAGAACAGCCAGCATCTCCTCCGACTGGTCCACCCCGATCATGTCGTAACCTGCCTGGGTGAGCATCAGCGTCAGATCGCCGGTGCCGCACCCCAGGTCCGCTACGATGCCGTCGGCCACGCCATGGGCGTCCAGCTGCTCTTTCACATAAGTATACAGCGCGTCGTAGTCCGCCTCGCCGTTCAGCTCATCGTAAAAGTAGGCAAATTCATTGTAAGCCATTACGCCTTTACACCTCGCCCGTGAGCAGGCCGTCAAAGACCGCCCGCAGCTCCTCGATGCCAAGGCCCGTTTCACTGCTGGTAAGTATGATCTGCCGGCAGCCGAACTCTTCTGTCAGAAAGGCAAACTCTTCCCTCTTTTTGGCGATCTCGCTTTTCTTCAGTTTGTCCGCCTTGGTCAGCGCCGCCACAAAGGGAATGCCCCGGTAGCGCAGATACTCCAGCATCTGCATATCATCGGCGGAGGGGGCATGACGGCTGTCCAGCAGCTGGACAAGCAGAACGCAGTTGCGCGCGGCGTCAAAATAGCTGTTGATCAGCTGGTCCCACCGCTGGCGGTCCGCCGCGGAGACCTTTGCATAGCCATAACCGGGCAGGTCCACAAAGTAGGCAGAGTCCACCGTGTAGAAGTTGATGGTGGCCGTTTTGCCCGGCGTGGCGCTGACCCGCGCAAGGTTTTTGCGGTTGCAGAGTTTGTTGATGAGGCTGGATTTTCCCACGTTGGACCGGCCGGAAAAGACGAACTCCGGCCGGTCGCTGTCGGGTAGCTGGCTGGAAAGGCCGTAAGAGGCCTGGAAGTCAGCTTTCTGGTAGTTCATAAACCGTCTCCTTTGTTACTGAGGCAGGTGGGCTTCCTGCGGGCGCTGTTCCCCGGGGGCTACCAGCCCGGCGGGGACCTTTTCAGGGGCGGCGGCCTGCTTTGCGCGGCTCTGGGCCCGGCGGCCCTGGCGCGGGGTGAGCAGCGCGTGGTTCAGCACCTGTTCCAGCCGGCTCACCGGCACAAAGCGAATGGCCTTTTTGACCTCATCGTCCACGTCGTACAAATCGCTCTGGTTTGCCTGGGGAATGAGCACCGTCTTGATGCCCTGCCGGTAGGCCGCCATGCTCTTCTCTTTCAGCCCGCCAATGGGCAGCACGTCGCCGTGGAGGGTGATCTCGCCGGTCATGGCCACATCTGCCCGCACGGGAATGCCGGACAGGCAGGAAATGAGCGCGGTGGCAAGGGTAACGCCTGCGGAAGGGCCGTCCTTCGGCACCGCGCCTTCGGGGGCATGGATGTGCAGGTCGTAGTTTTTGAGCTGTTCGGGGTCGATGCCGTATTCGCCAGCATGCACCCGGGCGAAGGTGACCGCCAGATGGGCGCTCTCTTTCATCACATCGCCCAGAGAGCCGGTGAGCTCAATTTTGCCCGAGCCGCCCGGGATGGTCTGCACCTCGATGGGCAGGATGGCGCCGCCCACGCTGGTCCAGGCAAGGCCGTTGGCGATGCCCACCGCGTTGGAGCGGTTGTAGAAGTCCGGCTTGACGCGCCGGGGCCCCATCAGGGATTCCAGATTCGCGGCGGTGACGGTGACCTTCTGCTCCTGGCCGGAGGCCACCTTGCGGGCGCACTTGCGCAGCACCTCAGTGATGGCCCGTTCCAGGCCGCGCACGCCGGCCTCCTGGGTGTAGCCGTCAATAAGGCCGTAGATGGCCCCCGCGGTCAGGTTGACCCGGCCCTCCAGGCCGGTCTTTTTCAGCTGCTTGGGCAGCAGGTGCCGCTTGGCGATGTTGAACTTCTCCTCCCGGGTGTAGCTGGGCAGCTCGATGACGTCCATGCGGTCCAGCAGCGGGGCCGGGATGGCGGAGAGGTCGTTGGCCGTGGTGATGAAGAACACCTGGCTCAGGTCGAAAGGGATGTCAAGGTAGTGGTCCTTGAAGGTCTTGTTCTGCTCGGGGTCCAGCGTTTCCAGCAGCGCCGCGGCCGGGTCGCCCCGGAAATCGGCGGCAAGCTTGTCGATCTCGTCCAGCAGGATGAGCGGGTTCATGCTCTTGGCGGTGGTGACCGCGCTGATGATCTTGCCGGGCATCGCGCCCACATAGGTGCGCCGGTGGCCGCGGATCTCCGCTTCGTCCCGCACGCCGCCCAGGCTCATGCGCGCATACTTGCGGCCCATGCACTCGGCGATGGAGTGGGCGATGCTGGTCTTGCCCACGCCCGGAGGGCCGGCAAGGCAGAGGATCTGCCCCTTGGCGTCCGGGTTGAGCATGCGCACCGCCAGCAGTTCCAGAATGCGGTCCTTGACCTTTTTCAGACCATAGTGCTCCCGGTTCAGGTGTTTTTCCGCCCGGGCAAGGTCCAAATCGTCGGGGGTGTAAACGCCCCAAGGCAGCGCAAGGCAGGTGTCCAGATAGGTGCGGATGACCGCCGCCTCCTGGCTGTTGCCCTGCATCTTGCCCAGGCGCTCCGCCTCTTTTTCCAGCTTTTCGGTGGCTTCCTCCGGCAGGCTGAGGGCATGGATCTGGTCAAGATACCGCTCGGACTCATAGCGGACGTCGTCGTCTCCGTCCAGTTCGGTGGCGATGGCCCGCATCTGCTCCCGCAGATAGTAGTCCCGCTGGTTCTTCTCCATCTGGTCGTTGACCTTGTCCTGAATCTCCTTTTCAAGGGTCAGGACCTGGTTCTCGCGATAGAGCAGGTCCAAGGTGGTCTGAAGGCGGCCCATCAGGGTGTTCTGCTCCAGAACAGTCTGTTTGTCCTGGTATTTGAACAGAAGGTTCGCAGGGATGTACTCGCTCAAAAAGGCCGCGTCGCTGCTGGAAAGGATGGTGTACACCACATCCTTGGGCATGCGGGGATTGAGCTGAAGATAGGCCTCAAAGGCGATTTTCAGGCTGCGCACCAGCGCTTCGGCGTTGACGCTGCCCGCCTGCTGAAGGCCCCGCACCGGGGCCTCCTTCACAGTGACGTTGAGCATCTTCTCGCCGCTTTCCAGCGCCAGAAGACGGGCACGGTACTGCCCTTCCACCAACACCTTCACCAGATCGTCGGAGACGCGCATCACCTGCTTGACCTGGGCCACCACACCGTAGCGGTACAAGTCGGCAGTGGCGGGTTCCTCCACGTCCATCTCACGTTGGGTGATGAGGAAAATGGGGCTGGCGTTGGCCATCGCCCACTCAATGGCGGCAATGCTCTTCTCCCTGCCGACCTCGAAATGAATGACGCTTCCCGGGAACACCACAAGCCCGCGCAGGGCAATGGCCGGCAGATGCAGCACATTGTGTTCCACTTTGATTTTTACTCGTTCAGACATTGGCATTCCCTCCCAAAAACGGTACGGGCAAATTGCTCGTACCGTTTCGATTTTGGAATATTTTTCTGTAAAGTTTATTGCGTTTACACCACAGGAACAGTGTTCTTGTAGCGCTTGCGCACCGCGCCGTATTCCAGCACGGGCTCGCCGCCCCCCACGGTCTCAGGCGTGATGGTGACCTTGACGATGGTGGGGTCGCTGGGCACCTGATACATGACGGGGATCAGGATGCTTTCCATCACGCTGCGCAGGCCGCGGGCGCCGCTCTTGCGCTCGATGGTCTTTTTGGCCACGGCGCGCAGGGCCTCGTCGGTGAACTCCAGGTCCACGTTGTCCATCTGCATCAAGGCCTGATACTGCTTGATGACGCTGTTCTTCGGCTCCTTGAGCACCCGGATGAGGGCATCCTCGTCCAGCGGGTCCAGCACGGTGACCACCGGCAGACGGCCGATGAGCTCCGGGATAAGGCCGAATTTGACCAGATCGTCCGGCTCCACCTTGCGCAGGAGGTTCTGTTTCTCCTGGGCGGATGTGTCGCGCAATTTGCTGCCAAAACCCAGGGAGGAGGAGTCAGTGCGGCGCTGGATGGTTTTGTCCAGGCCGTCGAAAGCACCGCCGCAGATGAACAGGATGTTCTTGGTGTCGATCTGGATGAACTCCTGCTGGGGATGCTTGCGCCCGCCCTGAGGCGGCACGTTGCTCACGGTGCCCTCCAGGATCTTCAGCAGCGCCTGCTGCACGCCCTCGCCGCCCACGTCGCGGGTGATGGAGGGGTTTTCGCTCTTGCGGGTGATCTTGTCGATCTCGTCGATGTAGATGATGCCGATCTCCGCCCGCTTCACATCAAAGTCAGCGGCCTGGATGAGCTTGAGCAGAATGTTCTCCACGTCCTCGCCCACGTAGCCGGCCTCAGTGAGGGTGGTGGCGTCGGCGATGGCGAAGGGCACGCCCAACATTTTGGCCAGGGTCTGGGCCAGCAGGGTCTTGCCCACGCCGGAGGGACCCAGCAGCAGCACGTTGCTCTTCTGCAGCTCCACGTCGTTCTTGTTTTCGCCGCTGAGGATGCGCTTGTAGTGGTTGTAGACCGAAACCGCCAGCACCCGCTTGGCCTCGTCCTGGCCGATGACGTAACGGTCAAGCCCTTCCTTGATCTCGGAAGGGGTCAGCACGTTCACCGGGTCCAGGGTGGGAGCGGCGTGGCGGGCGGCGTTCCGGCGGGACGCCGCTTTCGGCGCGTCCGGCTTGCCGTCTTCGTCCAGCAGCGAGGAGCACAGCGTGATGCACTCGTTGCAGATGTTGACGCCGGGGCCGATGATCATGCGCTCCACTTCATCCTGGCTTTTGCCGCAGAAGCTGCAGCGCAGGTTCTTGTCTTTGTCTTTTCCGTTCGAATTGTTTGCCATAGTTACCCCTAAACGATGCGGGGCGCGCCTGTGGGCGCCGCGCGGATTGTTTACCGTTTGGTGATGACCGCGTCGATCAGGCCGTAGTCAGCGGCCTCCTGGGCGGACATGAAGTTATCGCGCTCGGTGTCGGTCATGATCTTTTCGATGGGCTGGCCGGTGTATTCGCTGAGCATGCGGTTCATGCGCTCGCGGGTGCGCACCATGTGGTCGGCATGGATCTTGATGTCGGTGGTCTGACCCTGCAGGCCGCTGAGCAGCGGCTGGTGGATCATGATCTCGGCGTTGGGCAGCGCGAGGCGCTTGCCCTTGGCGCCGCTGGCCAGCAGGAAGGCGCCCATGGAGGCGGCCATGCCCATGCAGATGGTGGACACGTCGCACTTGATATACTTCATGGTGTCGTGAATGGCCATGCCAGCGCTGATGGATCCGCCCGGGCTGTTGATGTACAGGCTGATGTCCTTTTCGCTGTCCTGCCCTTCCAGATAGAGCAGCTGGGCCACCACCAGGCTGGCGGTGGCGTCGTTGACCTCATCGCTGAGCATGATGATGCGGTCGTTCAAAAGGCGGGAAAAGATGTCGTAAGAGCGCTCGCCGCGGGCGGTCTGCTCCACAACGTAAGGAACCAAACTCATTTGGCTGTACCTCCCTGTGAGAAAAAATGTAAGCGGTCTTGCAAAATTGACCGATACGGACCGCAGAGCGCGTATCGGTCAATGCAGGACGGCTTATGTAAGGCGAAGGGGCCTTTGGGCAGATCAGCCCTCCTTGGCGACCTTCTCCTCGGTGATCTCGGCGTGGTCGCGGATGAAGTCGATGGCCTTGTTCACCGCCAGATCCTTCTTGACCTCGTCGGCATTGACCAGCTCCTTGACCTTGGCCAGTTCCATCTTGTAGTTGTCGGCAACGCGCTGCAGCTCGTCCTCCAGCTCCTCGTCGGAAGCGACGATCTGCTCGGCGGCGGCAACGGCCTCCAGAGCCAGGCGGATCTTCACCTGCTTCTCGGCCTGCTCGCGGAAGGAAGCGCGGAAGGACTCCATGGTCTGGCCCATGTACTGCAGGTACATATCCAGCTTCAGGCCCTGCTGCGCCAGGCGGTACTCAAAGTCGCGCACGGCTTCGTCCATGCGGGCTTCGTACATAGCCTCGGGGATGTCGCCCTCGATGGTGGCGATGACCTGGTCCACCAGATCGTTCTCCACGGCCAGAGCAGCCTGCTTCTCGTTCTGCTCTTCCATGCCCTTGCGGATGCTGGCCTTCAGCTCGTCCAGGGTGTCGTACTCGCTCACGTCCTTGGCGAACTCGTCGTCCAGAGCGGGCAGCTCCTTGGTCTTGACCTCGTGCAGCTTGATTTTGAACACGGCGGGCTTGCCGGCCAGCTCCTTGGCCTGATACTCCTCGGGGAAGGTGACGTTCACGTCAAACTCCTCGCCGGCCTCGTGGCCGATCAGCTGATCCTCAAAGCCGGGGATGAAGCTGCCGCTGCCCAGCACCAGGCTGTAGTGCTCGGCCTTGCCGCCCTCAAAGGCGACGCCGTCCACAAAGCCCTCGAAGTCCATATCCACGGTGTCGCCGTTCTCGGCCTTACCCTCGCGGGTGATGATGCGGCCGTTGCGGTTCTGCATGCGGACCAGCTCGGCTTCAACGTCGGCGTCGTCCACAGTATTGACCTTCTTGGTGGCCTTTAAACCGGTGTAGTTGCCCACCTTGATCTCGGGCTTCACAGCCACGGTGACCTTGAGCACCACGCCGTCTTCCAGGCTCTCGGAGACCACGTCCGCCTCGGGACGGCCCACGGGCTGGATGCCGGACTCGACCACCGCGGCCTCATAGGCCTCGGGGAACAGGTCGTTGATGGCGTCGTAGTGGAAGATGTCGGCGCCGTACATTTTTTCGATCACCGCGCGGGGCGCATGGCCCTTGCGGAAACCGGGAACATTGTACTTTTTGCCTTCGCGCTTGTAGGCCTTCTCAATGGCGGCCTTGAAGGTCTCGGCGTCCACAGAGAACTGCAGCTCGTGCATGCTTTTTTCAAGCTTTTCGCTTTTTACAAGATTCATTAATATAGCCTCCGTACAAAGAGATTCATTTTATTATATCATGCGTATGGCCAGAAATCCATACTTTTCCTAAATTTTATGGGGGCAAAACCGCAGTGCATCGGCCGAAATCAGGCGGTATTCCAGCCCGTCCACCTCCCCCTGCACCGCCGCGCGCACAGAGGCGCCGTGCAGGTGGCCGTAAAAGCAGCGCTTGACCCCGAACTCGCGCATCACTTCGATGACCTGCGGGGAGCTTGTTCCGGGATAGACCGGCGGATAGTGAAGGAACACGACCTTCTCCTCGTCCGTCTCCCCCGCCGCTTCAAGGCTGGCTTTCAGGCGGCCCAGTTCCCGGTTCATCACCTTTTCGTCGTGGGGCTCGTCCGGCTCGAAGAGCCAGCTGCGGGTGCCGCAGAGGGCAAGCCCCTCCACGTGATACGCATTGTTGTGCAGCAGGTGCAGGCTGGCAAAGCCCTGCGTCTCAAAAAAAGCCTCCATCTTGCGGGCGGTGGTCCACCAGTAGTCGTGGTTGCCTTTCAAAAGCAGCTTCTGCCCCGGCAGCTGTTCCAGAAATTCAAAGTCCGGGGCCGCTTCTTCCAGTTTCATGCCCCAGCTGGTGTCCCCCGCAAGCACCACCGTGTCGCCGGGGGCGACCAGACGCAGCCAGTTCTCCCGGATGCGCTGCACATAGCCCTGCCAGCCGGGGAACTTGTCCATCGGCTTATCGGCGCCCAGCGAGAGGTGCAGATCGCCTATTACAAAAATTGCCATGCGTACCTCCTGATAATCGCCGGCGCACCGGGCACAATAAGGCCAGAAAAGGGGGAAAGAACAATGAATCCGAACGAACCTGTCATCAACGGTATCTGCTGTGACGTGAAGAACTGTGTTTACAACAACGGTTCCAGCTGCTGCACTGCCGGCACCATCCACGTCAACAACTGCTACGACGACATCGGCAGAACCAAGTGCGAGACCTTCACCGAGGTGTGACCGCCCCGGCAAAGGCTCCCAAAAACGGCCCGTGGAACCTGGTTCCGCGGGTCGTTTTTTGTTTACTCGCCCAACACCACGTCACGCAGAGCGTCGGGGCGGATGGTGGTGCTGAACCGCTCCGGCAGGCTGCGCAGGCAGGCCAGCGCCTGGGGTGCGGGCTGCCCGGCATACTGCGCCAAGGCAGCCATGGCCTCGAACTCATCTTCCGGCAGGGGCTGGCCCAGGGCTGCCAGCACGTCCTTCGGGAACTTGAAGGGGCTGGCAGTGGAGAGCACCACCATGGGCGCATCGCCCTTGTTCCTGCGCGCGGCGCTGAAGGCCACGGCGGTGTGGGGGTCGCAGAGGTAGCCCTGCGCCTCAAAGAGCGAACGGATCTGGGCCGCGGCGGTCTCGTCGTCGGCGCAGGCGGCGCCGAAGTCGGCACGGATCCGCTCCATCACCTCCGGCTCCACTTCGTAAGACCCGGTCTCGAAGAGCTGCTTCATCCAGCCCTTAACCTTTTCCGCCCCTGCCATGTGATAGAGCAGCCGCTCCAGGTTGGAGGACACCAGAATGTCCATGGAGGGCGACGTGGTGCGGTAGAAGGGACGGCGGGCATTGTACACGCCGGTGACGAAGAACTCGGTGAGCACGTCGTTTTTGTTGGACGCACAGATCAGCTTGCCAACGGGCAGGCCCATCTGCTTTGCGTACCAGCCGGCCAGGATGTCGCCGAAGTTGCCGGTGGGCACGCAGAAGTCCGCCTTCTCCCCCGCCTTGAGCGCGCCGGAACGCACCAGCTGGCTGTAAGCGTGGAAGTAGTAGACGATCTGGGGCACAAGGCGGCCCCAGTTGATGGAATTGGCGCTGGAAAGCTGCACGCCCTTCGCGGCCAGTTGCTTTGCCACGTCCGGGTCGGAAAAGACCCGCTTCACGCCGGTCTGGGCGTCGTCAAAGTTGCCCTGCACCGCGTAGACGGCCACGTTCTCACCCTGCTGGGTGGTCATCTGCAGCCGCTGGACTTCGCTGGTGCCGTGGCTGGGATAGAACACCGTGATGGTAACGCCCGGCACGTCGCAGTAGCCCGCCAGGGCGGCCTTGCCGGTGTCGCCGGAAGTGGCCACCAGAATGGCGGTGGTGGTGGAATCGCCCAGCATGCGCTTTGCCTCCACCAGCAGGCGGGGCATCAACTGCAGGGCAAAGTCCTTGAAGGCACAGGTGGGGCCGTGCCACAGTTCCAGGCTGTACATCCCGTCCCCCGCCTTGTGCAGCGGCGCGGTGCCTTCGCCGAAGGCCTCGCCGTAGACCTGCCGCACCGTCTGGCGCAGGAAGGCAGGGTCATAGTCGGTGAGGAACTGCTCCAGAATGAACGCCGCCAGCGCGGGATAATCCGGCTGGGCCAGCGCCTGGTGCAGGTCCACCGAAGGGAACTGTTCCGGCACGAACAGGCCGCCGTCGCCGGCAAGGCCGAGGCAGATGGCCCGGGCTGCGCTGACCGGCTGGCCCGCGCCGCGAGTGGTAATGAACTGCATGTCGATTCCCCCTCTATCTTTCCTGCGCCTTTTTTAAAGTTCGAAGGCGCTTCGGATGCAATGTACCAGCAGGCCGCCCTCGGCGTGCGTGACCTCCACCACGTCGAAGCGCACAGGATGCTCCGACAGGCCGGACTGCTGCAAAAACCGCTGGGCGGCGAGGATGATGCGCCGCTGCTTTGCGGGCCCCACCGCCTCGGCCGCGGGGCCACGGCGGGTCTCGCTGCGGGATTTCACCTCCGCGATGACCACCGTCTCCCCTTCCATCAGCACAAGGTCCAGCTCGCCCATGCGGGTGCGGTAGTTGTGGGCCAGAAGCCGGCATCCCCGGTCAAGGTAATACCGGGCCGCGGCAGCCTCGCCTTTTTGGCCGAACGCCTTTGCGTCCATGGCTCAATACCCCAGCTTTTTCAAAAAGCTGCGCCGGTAGAAGGGCTGGATGCCGTAGCGCTCCAGCAGTTCATAGTGCAGCTTGGTGGGATACCCTTTGTGCTTTGCCAGCTGGTACTGGGGGTACTGCCGGTCCAGTTCCAGCATATAGCGGTCCCGGCTGACCTTGGCGAGGATGGACGCGGCCGCCACGCTGGCGCACACGCCGTCGCCCTTCACCTGGGCCAGCGCCGGAACGATGAGCTGCGGCGGCACACGGTTGCCGTCCACCACCGCGAAAGCGGGCGCGGGGTCAAGGCCAGCCACCGCCCGCTCCATGCCGGCCATGGTGGCCCAGAGGATGTTTTTTTCGTCGATCTCCTGCGGACTCACAAAAACGATTTGGTAAGCAAGCGCTTTCTCCTTGATCTCATCAAAGAGAGCTTCCCGCTTTTTCTCGCTGAGCTTCTTGGAGTCGTTCACCCCGGGCACAGGGTTCTCCGGGTCCAGGATGACCGCCGCGCAGCACACCGGCCCGCAAAGAGGGCCGCGGCCCGCCTCGTCCACGCCGCAGAAGAGCCCGTGCTGCGCACGGACAGCGGCGTCGTATTCATACAGAGGGCTGTTCGTTTCCATCCTGCTGTTCCTCCCGGCGGGGCGGCGTTTCGAGGGTGATGCGGCCCCACTTGCTGGCGCGGAATTCGTCCACCAGCATGATGGCGGCGCGCTCGGTGTTCACTTCGCCGCCGCTGACGAGCATGCCGCGGGCACGGCCGATGGCCTCCACCAGTTCCCAGGGGCCCAGTTCGGTCACCTGCTGTTCGCTCAGCTTGTAGCGCTGGGCCAGCCGGTCGGGATAGACCGTCTGCATCTGCGCCACAAGGCCCATGGCCAGCTCTTCGATGTCCAGAATGTCGTCCTTGATGGAGCCGATGAACGCAAGGTTCGTGGCGGTCTCAAGGCTGTCGAATTTTTTCCAGAGCACGCCGGGCATATCCAGAAGGTCATAGTTGCCCACGGTGACCCACTGCTTGCCCCGGGTGACGCCGGGCTTGTCGGCGGCTTTGGCGCGGGTGGTTCCTGCGAAGTTGTTGATGAAGGTGGATTTGCCCACGTTGGGAATACCAACCACCATCACGCGGATGCGGGCGCCCGCCATGCCTTTGCCGGCACGCTTTTCCAGCAGTTCCCGCAGTTCCGCCTCGATGGCGCTGCGCACCTGTCCGGCGCTGCCCTTCTGCTTTGCGCTGATGGCCACGCATCCGGCCCCCGCCGCGCGGAAATAAGCCTGCCACGCCTTGGTGAGCGCCGGGTCGGCCAGGTCCGCCTTGTTCATCACATACAGGCGGGGCTTTGAGGCAGTGAGGCGCTGCAATTCAGGGTTCAGGCTGCTCAGGGGGATGCGGGCGTCCAGCAGCTGGAGCACCACATCCACGTTTTTCAGATTTGCTTCGATGAGCCGCAGGGTCTTGGCCATGTGGCCGGGAAACCACTGGATGTTGCGGCGGTTCACAAATTCGTTGCTCATTGGATAAGACCTATTTTATTGAACGGGTAGATCCGCAGGACCACCTTGCCCAGGATGTCCCGCTCGTCGATGAAGCCCACATCACTGCTGCGGCTGTCGGTGGAGTGCTGGCGGTTGTCGCCCATCAGGAACAGCGTTCCCTCCGGCACGGTGAGGGGGAACTCCACGTTGCCGGTGGAGAGAGTGCCCTCCGGCACATAGGGCTCGTCCAGGGCCTCGCCGTTCACATACACAAGGCCCTGCTCCACGTCGATGTCCACCGTGTCGCCGCCCTTGGCGATGACGCGCTTGACCAGCGGCTTGCCGTAGTTGATGTAGCTGTCCACCACCACCACGTCGCCCCGCTGCGGGGTGTAGAAGGTGCTTTGCACCAGCAGGCGGTCGCCGTCGGTCAGGGTGTTGTTCATGGAGCTGCCGCTGACCACCACGATGCGGGCGCAGAAGGCGAACACAAGGACCAGCACCGCCAGCGCGAACACCAGCGCGTCGTACCAGTCCAGAATATCCACATTGCGCCGGAAACGGGTCTCTTCCAAGATGTGTTCCCTCCCCCGTGATAATGAATAAATTTGATGGATTTTATTGTAGCATATAACAAAAAAAGGGGCAATATCCATTGCCCCTTTTTTTGTGTCTTTCGATCAGCGGATCTGCTCTTTGACCTTGGCGGCCTTGCCGGTGCGGCTGCGCAGGTAGAACAGCTTGGCCCGGCGCACCTTGCCGTGACGGACGACCTCCACCTTCTCAACGAAGGGAGAGTTGACGGGGAACACGCGCTCCACGCCGACGCCGTAGGAAGTGCGGCGGACGGTGAAGGTCTCGGCGATGCCGCCGTGCTTCTTGGCGATCACAGTGCCCTCGAAGGCCTGGATACGCTCGCGCTCGCCTTCCTTGATGCGAACGGAGACCCGAACGGTGTCACCGATCTCGAACTGGGGCCGGTCCTCTTTGACCATGCCCTGGGTGATGATCTGCATTGCGTCCATTGATGAATCCTCCATTTTTTATGACGTTCATACCCGATAATCGGCAGAGGACCGCCCGTTTAATGATGTACATTAACCCCGCTGATGGTGCCAGCGGACACTAACGCCTAAATATGATAGCACAGCATTTGCCGCTTTGCAAGCATTTTCAGGCAAAATCTTCAGAATTTTTTGTGATGAGGCGCTTGCGCAGCACATGGGCCTGGGTGGCGTCCACGCCGCAGTGCTCCTGCAGAAAGCCCAGCCACAGACTGGGATTGAGGTTCAGCCCCTCCCCCGCCGGCAGCTGCATCTCAAAGCACACCTCCTCCCCTTCCCGCACATAGTCCAGCCGGGGGCAGTGCTCCTTGAGGTCGATCTCCTTCTGGCCGCGCTTGGATTTTTTCAGCACCGGGGCTGCGTCCAGCCCGTTGTAGCGGTCCAGACCTTCCGCAAACGCGGCGGGCAGGCGCACCGCATACACCGCGCTGGCGATCTGCTCGGCCTTGCATTTGGGCAGGGTCACGGCGGTGACGGCAACGCCCAGGGGCATCACCGGCTCCAGCGCCTTCTTCCACGCTTCCAGGTCCGGCTGCTCCTCTTCGGTCTTGACGTCCACGCTCTCCACCAGGCTCTCCTGCCCCAAAGGCAGCGGGCAGGCGAAGGTCATATAGATGTGGGGGTTGAAGCCCAGAGTGTACCACACGGGCAGGCCGCTGCGCTTGAGCGAGCGCTGCATCACCCGCTGCAGGTCCAGCAGAGAGATGTAGGAGGCCTCGCCGGTCTTAGTGAACCAGATCCTTACTGTAGTCAAAACAGGCACCTCCCACGAATTTATTGGCCCCGCAGGCGCTGCACTTGCGGTTGCAGGGCGGGGTGGTCTGAGCGGCCATCGCCTTCTGGTACTCCCGCACCAGGAAATCGTGGCTCACGCCGTAGTCCATGTGGCTCCAGGGGGTGACTTCGTCCAGCCCGATGAAGCGGTTGGCATAAAACGCGGTGTCCAGCCCGCATTCGGCAAAGGCCTCCATCCAGCGGTCGTAGTGGAAGCACTCGTCCCAGCCGTCGAAGAAGCAGCCCTTGCGGTAGGCGGTCTCCAGCACCCGGCCCAGACGGCGGTCGCCCTTGGCGAACACCGCCTCCAAAAAGCTGATGGAGCTGTCGTGATAGTTCACGTGGATCTTCTTGCTGTGCACGCTGTGCAGCAGATGCTGCTGCTTTTCCTTCAGCTGTTCCTCGGTGTCCTGGGGGACGAACTGGAAGGGGGTGTGGGGCTTGGGCACAAAGCAGGCCACGCTGATGGTCACCTGCACGCTCTTGCCCTTGGGCTTGTCCGGGTTCGCGTAATAGAGGTCCACCACCTTCTGGGCGGTGTCGGCGATGCCCTCGATATCCTCCATGGTCTCGGTGGGCAGGCCCATCATGAAGTAGAGCTTCACCGAGGTGTAGCCCGCCTTGAAGGCCAGGGAGCAGGTGCGCTCGATCTCCGGCCAGGTGACGTTCTTGTTGATGACGTCCCGCAGGCGCTGAGTGCCCGCCTCCGGCGCAAAGGTCAGGCCGGTCTTGCGCACCCGGTTGGTCTTTTCCACCAGACTTTCGCTGAAGTTGTCGATGCGCAGCGAGGGCAGTGAAAGGCTCACGTGCTCGTCCTTGGTCCAGGTGAGCAGGTCGTCCAGCAGCGGCTCCAGCTGGCTGTGGTCGGAGGTGGACAGGCTGGTGAGGCTGATCTCCTCATAGCCGGTGTTGTCGCACAGCTGACGGGCGGCCTCGTTCAGCTTGTCCGCGCTGCGCTGGCGCATGGGCCGGTACAAAAAGCCCGCCTGACAGAACCGGCAGCCGCGCACGCAGCCCCGCAGCACCTCGATCTGGGCGCGGTCATGCACCGCGCCCACCATGGGCACCACGAAGTGGGTGGGCGGGGTCTGGCTGTCCATATCCCGGATGACCGCCTTGGTGATGACTGCGGGGGCCGCGGGGTCGTTGGGGGTGATGGCTTTCACCCGACCGTCCTCGTGATAGGTCACATCATAGAAAGAAGGCACATAGCAGCCGGGCACGGCGGCGATGCGGCGCAGCACCTCTTTCTTGGGCAGGCCTTCCCGCTTGGCCTCCTCCACGATGCGGCAGACGTGGGGCAGCTGCTCTTCCCCTTCGCCCAGCATCATCATGTCGATGAAGTCCGCCAGGGGCTCGCCGTTGCAGACGCAGGGCCCGCCCGCCACGATGAGCGGCCACTCCTCGCCCCGGTCCTCCGCCCGCAGGGGGATGCCCGCCATGTCCAGCATGGCGAGGATGTTGCTGTAAGACAGCTCATACTGCAGGGTGAAGCCCACGATGTCGAAGTCGGTGAGAGGGTCCTTGCTCTCCAGCGCATAGAGCGGCAGGCCCACCCGCTCCATCTCCGCTTTCATGTCCACCCAGGGCATGAAGGCGCGCTCGCACCACCAGTTGGGCTGCTGGTTCAAGAGCTCATAGAGAATTTTCATGCCCAAAAAGGACATGCCCACCTCGTAGGTGTCGGGGAAGCAGAAGGCAAAGCGCAGGTCCACCTGTGCCTTGTCCTTGATGATGCAGCCCGGCTCGCCGCCGGTATAGCGGCCCGGCTTCTGCACATGGGCCAGCGCCTCTTTCAATTTCGGGTCAAACAAAGCGGTTCCTCCATCACATGCGCCGCACAAAGGCGGCGCACAGGTTTGATTCCTGTTTATTGTACCCGATTCGACCCGCAAATGCAATCACGGCAGGACACTTTGCAGCATCCTTCGCCCGTCCAGGTCGCCCAATGGCAGCAGATTGAACAGCCCGGTGGCAAGATTTGCCGCCGCGAAGAAGTATCCCCAGTAGCTTGCGGCCAGCTGCATCCTGCCAAGGGCTGCGGCGCACAGCAGAAGATTGGTCAGCGGCCCGGCCAGCGCCAGCAAAAAGGTCTGGCGGCGGGAAAGGCGCGCCGCAGAGGCGTTCAGCCCGATGCCCCGCAGTGAAAAGGAGAGCACCGGCAGAGTTCTCGTCATGGCCAGCCACGCCGCCACATGGCCGCACTCGTGCAGCAGCGCCGCCAGCAGCCCCACCCGCACAAGGCCGCTGTGGTCCCGGTAGAGCACGAACCACAGCGCCGCCAGCAGCAGCACCGGCTGGCGCAAGCGCAGGTGCCTCATGCCAGCCCCAGCGCCTTGTCCGGGTCGTAGCGCACTCCATCGCAAAGCAGCTCGAAATGCAGGTGGGGCCCGGTGACCATGCCGGTCTGCCCCACCGTGCCCAGGACGGTGCTCTCATCCACCGTCTCCCCCTGGCGCACGAACACATACTGCATGTGGCAGTAGCGGGTGGTGACCCCGTCGCTGTGAAGAATGACCACATTGTTGCCGTAGGAATCGCTGTATTCGCTTTTCTGCACCACACCGCCGGCCGCGGGCCGGATGGGCGTGCCCTCGGCGGCGGCCAGGTCCACGCCGGTGTGAAAGTCGCTTTTGCCGGTGACCGGGTGCTTGCGCCAGCCATAGTCCGATGTGATATAAAAGCTTTCCAGCGGGAGCGCCAGTTCAAAGGGCGGCTGATAGGACTTTGTGGAGTTCCCCTCCGGCACGAAGGGCCAGAAGGCCGCCAGCTGCCCGCCCGCGCCGGTGAGCTCGGGAGCCTGCTCATCGTCGGGCTGATGCGCGCCGGTGACCTGCTCCAGCCGGGCCATAACATCCAGCGCGCCCGCCTGCAGGCTGCTCACCGTCTCGGAGGTGAACTTGAGCAGCTGCTCCTGCCCGTTCAGCTCCACCCCGCTGTCCATCGCGGCGCGGAAAGCATCACCGCACTGCCGGTAGGCCTCGGGCGCAACACGGCTCATTGCCAGAACCGCGGCCGCCGCCAGCAGACAGAGCAGCACCTGCACCCGCAGGATATAGTTCGGCCGCTGTTTTTCCTTGGGGGTGAGCGGCGGCGTGAGCGCAGCCTTCATCTCCCCTGCCTGCGGCAGGATGGGCGGATATTGTATTTCCTGTGCTTTCTCCCACATGGTGTACGGCTCCTCTTTTCCCTGTGCGTTATAATCTATTCTTATGCGCCGTACACAGAAAAAATGGCACGTCCACAAAACGCGAAAACGGCGGGGCCGCTTTGCAGCGGCCCCGCCGTTCATCTCACAGCATGGAGTTCAGTGTGCTTTGGATCGCGTCGGCGATGGAAGTGGCGATGGCGTTCTTGTAACTGTCGCTCTGAAGCTTGCTCAGCTCGTCCGGGTTTGTGAGGAAGCCGCATTCCACCAGCACAGCCGGAAAATCCATGTGGGTGGTGACGCGATACGCGCCGTATTTGTCGCCCCGGTTGGTGGTGCCCAGCGCCCCGGCCACCGCGCCGGACAGGTTAGCTGCCAGCTGGCGGGAATAGGGATTGAAGTAGTACACCTCTGTGCCCTTCGCGCTGGAAACGCCGGCGTTGTGATGGATGCTCACGAACAGATGCGGGCTGAAGCTCTGGGACTGGCTGACCCGGCTGTCCAGCGAGACGTAGCTGGAAGTGTCGGTCACCTGCACCGTGGCGCCGCGGCTGCGGAGGATGTCCGCCACGCGGTTGGCAATGTCGGCGTTGAGGGTCTTCTCGGTGTACATGCCGCTGATGGAGGTGCCGCCGTCGTAGCCGCCGTGGCCGGGGTCAAGATAGATCTTCGCGCCGGAGAGCCCGTTCGGGATCTGGTTGAAGCGGAACACAAGGTTGTCGCCGTCGTAGTAAGCCCGGTAACCCAGGAAGGAGCCCGCCTTGCGCAGATCGAAACGGATCACCGTGTCGTTGCCCTGCTGGGAGAGGCTCACCCCGCTGAGCAGGTTGTTGGATGCAAGGTTGGGGGCGGCGGTGTCAGCGCTGGTGTCCTTGAGGGTGACAACCATGCTGGTGGCCCCGGAGAAGCTGTTGACGCCGCCGGAGGAGGAATACCCCACACCGTCGAAGGACACGGTGTAGGCGGTCTTGCGGCCGGAGCGGGCAAAGCCGACATAGACATACTGCCCGTCCGCCCAGCTGGACGCCCCGCTCAGCGAGGACATCTGCCATTCCGCCTCGCCCAGGCTGCTCACCGAGGAGGCGCTCACCCGCACGCCGCTGCCCAGGATATAGTACTCACCGCTGCCATAGGTATCGTCATAATAAGTAAGCTTGTCGCTGACGATGTAATCCACCGTGCCCTTGGGCAGCGGGAAACAGCTGCCGTTGGGGTCGTTGTTCAGAACGCCCGCGGGGTAGGTGCGGGCCTGACTGGCGGTGACTTCCACCAGGTGGCCCTTCTGCCCTTCCACATTGGGCGCCTGCTGAGGCAGCGCCGCCACATACACCCGCGCGCCGCTGGCCGACTGGGTGACGCCGGACCAGGTGCCGCTGACGGTGATGTTGCCCACATCCTGCTGGCTTTCAGTGGCCGCGGGAACGGCGATGGTGCCCTTGTAAGGCACATAACTGGAGGTGTTGCCGTCCGCCGAATCGCCAGTGAGCTCCTGCTCGGTGAGGGTCACGCTGGAGCCGCCCAGGCTGGCGGTGATGGTGGAACCGGAGTAGGCCATGACGGTGATGCCCACCTGAGTGGAGCCTTCCACCGTCATGCTGCCGGAGGGCGAGACCTCCTGGATGATGACCACCTCGCGGGTGATCTTGTAGACAACGGATTTTTCCTTGTGCTCAAAGGTGAAGGTGTTGAGCCCGGGTTCCAGGTCCATCTCCACGCTGAACACGCCTTCGCTGTTGCGCTGCAGTTCCTTGCCGTTGAGGGTCAGCGGGAAGTTGGGGTCGGAAGCGCCGTAGAAGTTCACCTGAGGCTCCTGGGTGGTATAGGTGCGCTTTTCCGGGGTGCTGACGGTCAGGTCGGTGAGGATGTCCTGCTCCTCGATCTGGTCCGCGTAGTAGCGCAGCAACACGTCGGTGGAGCCGCCCACGTTCTGTTCCAGCGCACCGAGGGAACCATAGGCCGCACCCACGCAGCCATCCACCGCCCGGGTCTCGATGATCTGACGCATCACCTGATCCGGCGCTTTCCAGCCGGGTTCGTCGCCGCCCAGCCGGTCGTTGCAGATCCAGGCGGAAACGCCCGCCCCGTGCTGTGAGGCCGTCTGCGCCCACCAGGTGAGCACCGTCTTGAAGTTCTGGGCTTCATCGGTGAGGGAGCCGGTGCAGCGCACCATCACCTGATCGACGTCGGCCCAGGCGAAGATGGCGTTCAGGTCCACATAGCCGTCGGCGGACATCTCAAACTCCGCCGATGTGGCACTGCCCGCAGGGTCGGTGGACTGGTTGGCCCACACCGGGTCGGTCACAAGGCCGAACACCGCGTCCGGCTTTGCGCCCTTGACCGCTGCGGATGCGTTCACAACGAGGGAACTGACACATTCCCGCACCCAGTTGTCATAGCCCATGGACGCGCCCTCGCTGCGGTAGAGGCTCATGCTCTCGGCGGTCTTCTGGTTGTAATAGCCGGTCAGGTAAACGCCGTCGGGCTGGCAGCTGCCCACCATCTCGCCCAGAACGGCGGCGGTGGTCTGGATGGCCGAGGCGCTCAGGTTTGCGCGTGCGCCATACTGCCCCTGTTCGTCCAGCCCGCAGGAAGCATCGAAAATCACATAAAAGGCAAGCCCCTGCCCCCGTGCCGCCTCGGCCGCATAACCAAGCAGATCATAATCGCAGGCCATCGGCCAGCTTTCGCCGGCAAAAAGCGCCCCGTCGGCGGTATTGGCGGGTATCAGCACAGCGTTCATGCCGTACTCCGCTACCTTTGCCAGCGCCGCGTCCAGCTGTGCCTTGCACTCGCTCTCCCCGGCGGCCGGGTCAAAATCCTGACCCGCCTGGAGGACCACCGCCTTCATCTCGGTCGTGGACGCTGCCTGCGTCGTGGTCTCTTCTTCAGCAAAAACCGCGCCGCTGCCCAGCAGCATCGTGCAGATCAGTCCGGCGGCGATCCGCCGCAGTGTGCGCTGCAAATGCCCACCTCCCTTCATAATAACTTGTATTTCTTGTCATACCCCCATACTATACGGTTTTTGGGACAAAATCAAGCAAAAGGCGACATTTTCCCAGCTTTTCAATCTGTTTAGTAGAATGGCTTTACAGGTCGATTCTATCGCGATTTTGCGCAAGAAAAAGCCCGAACACCTGTAAAGGCGTTCGGCTTTTCATCGTGCAATTCTGTTCAGTCGCGGTGCAGCCAGCTGCGCAGCTTGTTCCAGAAGCCGCCGGAGGCCGGCGCTTCCTTGCCTGCCCTTTTGTCGGGCGCGGCGGGCGCTGTGGCAGTGAATCCGTCCTTGAAATAGTTGTACAATTCCATCTGACTGTCCACCAAAGGCTGCCCTTCGGCGGGCTTCACCTTGGCATAGCTGCCGTCGGGGCGCATCTCTCTGGCGTTCACGTTGTCAGCCAGCTGCAGCTGCAGGATGTCCCAAAGCTGCTTTGCAATGGCGGGGTCATCCACCCGGATGCCCACCTCCACCCGCCGCTCGGTGTTACGGGTGAGGAAGTCGCCCGAAGCCATGTAGATGCGCAGGTCTTCCCCTTCGCCAAAGGCGTAGATGCGGGAGTGTTCCAGATAGCGGCCCACGATGCTGCGGATGCGCAGATGGTCGGTCTGCCCCGGCAGGCCCGCCTGCACGCAGCAGATGCCGCGCACGATCATGTCGGTGGGCACCCCGGCCTGGGATGCCTCCACCAGTTTTTCGATGATGTTCTTGTCACTGATGGAGTTGTTTTTCAGGATGATGCGGGCAGGTTGGCCCAGACGCGCCTTTTCGATCTCGGTGTCCATCTCTTTCAGCAGCACGCTCTTGAAATGCAGCGGCGCCACGATGAGGTGCTCGGTGTCGTCGGTGAGGCGCTCCACCGCCAGATTGTTGAAGACGGCGGCCGCCTCTTCGCCCACCTCCTGATTCGTGGTGACGAAGGAGAGGTCGGTGTACTGCTCGCTGGTCTTTTCGTTGTAGTTGCCGGTGCCGATCTGGGTGGTGTAGAAGTAGCGGCCCTTGCTGCGCCGGGTGATGAGGGTCAGTTTGGAGTGGACCTTGTAGTCATCCAGGCCATAAATAACGGTGCAGCCCGCTTCCTCCAGCTTTTTGGACCAGTCGATGTTGTTCTGCTCGTCAAACCGGGCCCGCAGTTCCACGATGGTGACCACTTCCTTGCCGTTTTCGGCAGCAGCCACCAGCGCCTGCACGATCTGAGAGTTGTTGGCCATGCGATAAAGGGTCATCTTGATGCTGACCACGTCCGGGTCGTAGGCTGCGGCCATCAGCATTTTGATGAAGGGGCGCATGCTCTGATAAGGGTAAGCAATGAGCACATCCCGGTGCTTTGCCTCCTCGCCCAGCTTGAAGTTCGCGGGCGCCTGCATGGGCTTTGCCACCGGGTAGAACAGGTCGGTGCGTCCGTCCGCCTGCAGACGAGCCGCCAGCTTGAAGTAGCAGGAGAGGTCCAGCGGGCTTTCCTGATAGAAGCACTGCTTTTCCGGCAGCATCAGCTTTTCGCACAGGTATTTGGCCACTTCCTGGGGCGGCTCGTTCCAGAACTGCAGCCGCACGGCGGCCAGCTTGCGCCGCTTTTTCAGCAGTTCGCTCATCACCTGGCGGTAGTCGATGTCCTGGTCGAACATGCCCTCCTTCACGTCGATGTCCGCATTGCGGGTCACCCGGAAAAGGCATTTTTTCTGCAACATCCCCTTGGGGAAAACGAGGTCCGCAAAGCGCAGGATGAGCTCCTCTGCAAGGCCATAGAGCAGCTGCTCGTCCTTTTTCAGGTAGAGCATACGGTCGAACTGGCTGCTGATGGGGATAAGACCATAGGAGACCGCGTCATCGCCCTTTGCCTTCAGGGTCGCGCAGAGGTAAATTTCCTGGTTGCGCAAGAACGGGAAGGGGTGGCGGTGGTCGATGATCTGAGGCGAAAGGACGGGCAGCATCTCATTCAGGAAATACTTTTTCCAAAAGCGCTCGTCCTCTTTGGTCAGGTTCTGGAAGTCGATGCGCACATAGCCCTGCTCGGCCAGATGCTGGCGCAGCTTTACCACGATCTTGTCGCACTGCTGCTGCAGGTCGGCGGTCTTGGGCATGATGGCCGCCAGCTGCTGGGCGGCGGTGAGTTTGGTCTTGTTGTCGGTGATCTCGTTTTTCAGCAGCGTGCGGTCATAGAGCGAGCCCACCCGCACCATGAAAAACTCGTCCAGATTGCTGCCGTAGATGGCAGTGAACTTCATCCGCTCCGCCAGCGGAACCGTTTTTTCCTTGCCCAGGGCCAGCACGCGCCGGTCAAAATCCAGCCAGCTCAGCTCCCGGTTGATGAATACGCTCTGACGTTGGGGTTCCATCGTCAGTTTCCCTCCTCAAAAATCATTCTCCGATGTAGAAATAGTCCCGCCACGCATCCACGTCGCTGGTGCTGACACCGTCCACAAGCAACAGCTGGTCCACGATGATGAAGCCGCCGAAGTCTTCCCGGTATTCCAGGATGGCCCGGGCCATTTCCTCACCGATGCCGGGCACACTTTGAAGTTCCTCTTCCGTGGCGGTGTTCAGGTCCATCCGCAGCACCTGCTCCACCGAGAAAGGTTCGGGTGAGACCGGCGCATAATCCGGCTGCCAGAACGGCGCATAACAGAAATAGCCTCCCAAAAGGATCGTCAATGCAGCGGCACAGCACGCGGCAGTCAACAGTGCCTTCTTCATGCAGTACTTCCCCCATTTCGGAGTTTACAGAGTCATTATAGCATATCTTCCCATTGCGAAAAACCGAAATCTTTGTAAAAAAAGCCCGTTGGCGCACCAAAAACGGGCGTCAAGGGGCTTTGGGTCAGGTATAACGGCGAATGAGGCTGTAAAGGTACTCCCCCACGCCGCCGCTGCGGCAGCTGGAGACCACTTCGTCCGCCACCAGTTTCACCTCGGTGGGGGCATTCCCCACCGCCACCGCGTGCCCGGCGGCACGCATCAGGTCGATGTCATTGTAATAATCTCCGATGACAACGGTGTTTTCCAGCGGGATATTCTGCAGTGCGCACAGCCGCCGCAGCGCCTGCGCCTTGCTCACCCCGGCGGGCATGATCTCGAAGTACATCAGATTAGTGTGCAGAAAGTACATTTCCTCCACCGTGAGGCTGGCGGCAAAGGCCTGCAGGGAGGCAAGGGTCACAGGGTCCGCCGCAAAGACCACCTTGGCCCAATTGTCGGGCACCTGGTCCAGCGGGCAGAGCACGCTGTGCATGTGCTCCTCCTGCACGTGGGCCTGGGTGTAGCGGTTGGCCTGCACGATGTACAGTTTCCCCTCTTCCACCATGATCTCCACGCCGATGTCGGCAAACTGGCTCATGACAGTCTCAATGACCTGCGTGGCCCCCTGCCGGGGCAGAAAATGCTTTTCAATGGGCTTGTCCGCCTGCATGTCGTAAAGGACGCTGCCCCCGCAGGTGATGGCCGGGCAGGACAAGGCCAGGTCCCCCAGCGCCGCACGCACCGACTCCACCGGGCGGCCGGTGGCCACGGTAAACCGGCCCCCCAGCTCACAGAACAGCTGGATGGTGACCCGGTTGCAGGAGGGAACGCCCTCCTTTGCGGTGAGGAGGGTGTTGTCCATATCGCTGACGACCAGAAGGTCCGCAAGAGATTCGATCATGATTCCGGCTCCTTTCGGAGAGTGCGAAGAAAGTCTGTGAAATAATCGGGCAGAGGGCTTTCAAAGTGCATCGTTTCGCCGGTGACAGGGTGTTCAAACCCCAGCACCCGGGCGTGAAGGCATTGCCCGTTCAGCCGCTTGATGCAGTCCCGCGGGCCATAGACGCTGTCGCCCGCCAGCGGGTGGCCGATGCTGGCCATGTGCACCCGGATCTGATGGGTACGGCCCGTCTTCAAGCGGCAGGCAATGTGTGTAAAGCCGTTATACTGTGCAAGTACCTGATAGCCGGTATAGGCGTACTTTCCATCAGGGACCACCGCCATTTTTTTGCGGTCGGTGCGGTGGCGGCCGATGGGCGCCTCCACAAAGCCTTCCGGCTCCTTGAAGCGCCCGTAGACCACCGCCTCATACACCCGCTCCACACTGTGCACCGCCATCTGGGCGCACAGGCCCTCGTGGGCGGCATCGGTTTTGGCCACCACCAGCAGGCCGCTGGTGTCCTTGTCAATGCGGTGCACAATGCCGGGGCGCACCACGCCCCCGATGGAGGAAAGCCGACCCGCGCAGTGGTAGAGCAGCGCGTTCACCAGCGTGCCGTCGGGGCTGCCGGGCGCGGGATGCACCACCATGCCCTTGGGCTTGTTCACCACCAGCAGATAGTCGTCCTCATAGATGATCTCCAAGGGGATGTTCTGGGGCTGAGCCTCCAGCGGTTTTGCGTCGGGCAGGTCCACGGTCAGGTGGTCGCCCGCTTTCAGCTTCAGGTTCTTTGCCACAGGTTTTTCGCCGCACTGCACCAGCCCCTGCTCAAAAAGGCGCTGCAACGCGCTTCGGGTCAGTTCAATTTCTTCCAGGTCGGCGAGAAAGCGGTCGGCTCGCTGGCCGGCGCACTCCGCGGGAACAAAGATGTCAAACCGTTCCATCGCTCTGCTCCGGGAGGTCTGCCGCGCTCGGGGCCGCCTCTTCCTGCTTCTTTCTGCGGGCGGAGACTTCGTCCAGGACAAGCCCCAGCAGCAACAGGCCGATGCCGGTGCACACCAGGATGTCGGCAAAGTTGAACACAGCAAAGTTCATGAACAGCAGATTGATGTAGTCCACCACTTCGCCGTTCATCACACGGTCCACCAGATTGCCGATGCCGCCGCCCAGCACGAAGAGCCAGCCGATGTACTCCAGTTTTTTCGCGGGCTTTTTGAAAAGAAGATACCACGCCACCACCAGCAGCGCCGCGCCGGTGAACAGGATGAGAAAGGTCTGTTTGCCCTGGAGGATGCTGAACGCGGCGCCGTCGTTGAGATAATAGCGCAGTTCCACCACGCCGGGGATCAGGGGCATGCTGCCCACCGGCGCGAGGTTCACGGTGGCCCAGAGCTTGATGCTCTGGTCAATGACCACCAACAGCGCGGCAGCCACGATGGTGATAAGTGCTGAAATCAAGAAAAGCCTCCCACTTCCGGCTTGGCCACTGAGGCGGCCGGCTCTGTGATAGTTCAAAAGCGGCGCGGGCGCACCGTTGCCGATGCGACTCAGCGCGCCGCTTTTAGAAACTGTTTATTCTGCGATCACCGCAGCGCACCGGGCGCACAGGCAGGGATGCTGCGCGTCGGAGCCGATGTCGGCGGTGTACTTCCAGCAGCGCTGGCACTTCTCGCCTTCCGCGTGCTGCACGGCAACGCCCAGGCCTTCCACTTCGCCGTGAGCGCCGCCCTCGCCTTCCACAACTTCCAGCTGGGAGACGATCATCAGGTCCTCCCACTGCTCCACGGGGATGGTGGCGATGAACGCGGCCATCTCGGGCGCGCAGCACAGGGTGACCTTGGCTTCCAGAGAGGAGCCGATGACCTTTTCGGCACGGGCCTGCTCCAGGACCTTCTTCACATCGTCGCGCACGGCGATGATGCGGTCCCACTTGGCGCGGAACTCTTCGCTCTGAGCCCAAACGCCGGCGGCAGCCATGTCCTCAAAGGCCACGTACTTCTGCTTGCCGTCAAAGTCGGGCACGAAGCTCCAGATCTCCTGGCTGGTGAAGGTCAGGATGGGGGCAATGATCTTGGTGAGGTCCACCAGGATGCGGAACATGGCGGTCTGCGCCGCGCGGCGGGCAGGAGCGTCCGCCTTGCTGCAATACAGCCGGTCCTTGGCCACATCCAGATAGAAGTTGGACATATCCACCACGCAGAAGTTGTAGACCGCATGGTAGACCTTGTGGAAGTCAAAGCTGTCGTAGCCGTCGCGGGCGGTCTTGTTCAGCTGATCCAAACGGTCCAGCGCCCACAGGTCCAGCTCGGTGAGCGCATCGTCCGCCACCAGATCGGTGCGGGGGTCGAAGCCGTTCAGGTTGCCCAGGATGAACCGGGCGGTATTGCGGATCTTGCGGTAAGCCTCGCTCAGCTGCTTGATGATCTCCTTGCTGATGCGCACGTCCACGGTGTAGTCGCTGGAAGCCACCCACAGGCGGACGATGTCGGCGCCGAAGTCCTTGATGATCTCGCTGGGCTCCACGCCGTTGCCGGCGGACTTGTGCATCTGCTTGCCTTCGCCGTCCACCACCCAGCCGTGGCACAGCACGTTCTTATAGGGCGCAACGCCCCGGGTGGCAACGCTGGTGAGCAGGCTGGACTGGAACCAGCCGCGGAACTGGTCGCCGCCCTCCATGTACAGGTCGGCGGGCCAATGCAGCTCCGGGCGCTCCTCCAGCACCGCCACATGGGTGGAGCCGGAGTCGAACCAGACGTCCATGATGTCCTTGTCCTTCTCGAACTCGGTGCCGCCGCACTCGCAGGTGTAGCCGGCGGGCAGGATCTCGCTGGCCTCATACTTGTACCAGGCGTCGCTGCCCTCGCGGCGGAACAGGTCGCTCACCGCCTTGATGGTCTCGTCGGTGATGTGATACTTGCCGCACTTCTTGCAGTAGAACGCGGGGATAGGTACGCCCCAGGTGCGCTGGCGGCTGATGCACCAGTCACTGCGGTCGCGCACCATGCCCATCATGCGGTCGTGGCCCCAGCCGGGGAACCACTGCACCTGATCGATGGCCTTGTAGACGTCCTCCTTGAAGGCGTCGATGGAGCAGAACCACTGCTTGGTGGCACGGAAGATGATGGGGCTGTGGCAGCGCCAGCAGTGAGGATACTGGTGGGTCATGTGCTGGACGCCCAGCAGATGACCGCTCTCCTGGATGTGCTTCAGGATGACCTTGTTGGCGTCCCACACCTTCAGGCCGCTGAAGGGGCCGGCTTCGGCAGTGAGGAAGCCGCCGTCGTCCACCGGCACGATCACCGGCACCTGAGGATAGTGTTTGGTGCAGACCTCAAAGTCCTCGACGCCGTGGCCAGGAGCGGTGTGCACGCAGCCGGTGCCGCTTTCCAGCGTGACATGGTCGCCCAGGATGACAAGGCTCTTGCGGTCCAGGAAGGGATGCTGGACCTGCATCAGTTCCAGCTCGCTGCCCTTGATGGGCTCGCCCACGATCTCGTAGCTGTCGATCTTGCAGGCCTGCATGGTGCTCTCCACCAGGGCCTCGGCCATCACCAGATAGTCCTCCCCCACCTTGACAAAGACATAGTCATAGTCGGGGTTCAGGCAGATGGCCACGTTGGCGGGCAGAGTCCAGGTGGTGGTGGTCCAGATGACGAACCAGGCCTTGTCCATGGGGATGCCGCGCTTGACCAGGATACCGTTCGGGTCGTCGGTGACATTGAAGCGGACGTAGATGGAATCGCACTCGTCCTCGCCGTACTCGATCTCCGCCTCGGCCAGGGCGGTGCGGTCCTCGGGGCACCAGTACACGGCCTTGAGGCCCTTGTAGATGTAACCCTTCTTGGCCATCTCGCCGAAGATCTCGATCTGACGGGCCTCAAACTCGGGCTTGAGGGTCAGGTAGGGATTCTTGAAATCGCCGATGACGCCCAGGCGCTGGAACTGCTCGCCCATGATGTCGATGTGCTCGGTGGCGAACTCGTGGCAGACCTTGCGCAGCTCCAGCTTGGAGATCTCGCCCTTGCCCACCAGCTGCTTCATGGCCTTCAGCTCGATGGGCAGGCCATGGGTGTCGTAACCGGGCACATAAGGGGCCTGGAAGCCGGTCATGTTCTTGTAGCGGACGATGATGTCCTTGATGATCTTGTTCAGCGCGGTGCCCATGTGGATGTTGCCGTTGGCATACGGAGGGCCGTCGTGCAGCACGTAGCGGGGCTTGCCCTCGTTGTGCTTCATCAGCTCTTCATAAAGATGGTCCGCATTCCACTCTTTGAGCATCTCCGGCTCTTTCTTGGGCAGACCCGCCCGCATGTCAAACAAAGTTTTGGGCAGGTTGATCGTGCTGTTGTAATCCTGTGGCACTGGTAACTACACTCCTATTCCTCAAATGAGCTGCGCGTTTTTGGCGCGCGCCGGGATCAATCGCTGAATTTGATGCCCTCAAAGCCCTCAAACACCGACGAAGCAGGCGGGGTCTCGGGCTGAGGCGCGGCGGGACGGGTCTGACCGGGCACAAAGGTCCGGGTGGGCTCCTCCTCCGGCTCCTCGGCGGAGGGCTCTTCCTCCTGGGCCTGCATGCCGTACAAAGCGCTCAGGTCCGGGAAGCGGCTGATGGGGTCGTCCGGTTCCGGGGCGGCGTCGAAGGTCTGGCCAAAGGGCTCGGCCTCCGCGGGAGTCTCCGGCTCCTCGGGCGCGGCCGCGGGCTCGGGCTCCACCGTCTCCTCCACGGGGGCGGGAACTTCCTCTTCCGCTTCCTCGGGCTCGTCGCCAGGCAGGGTGCTCAGAGACTCGATGTGCTGCTTGTAGAGGCTCAGCACATTGTTCTTGAACTGCGCCACTTCCGCCTTGACACGCTCCAGCTCCAGCTGCTCCTCGCTCACCTGCTCCAGGGCGGCGCGGGTGATGTCCTCGGACTTGATGCCCGCTTCCCGCAGAATGGACTCGGCCTTCTGCTTGGCCTCTTTTATGACGTTCTCGCCCATGCGCTGGGCGTTGAGCAGCGCGGTCTTGAGGTTGTCCTCATCCTTGCGGTACTCCTCCACCTTCTGGGCCAGGACATACAGCTTTTTCTCGGCGCTCTCTTTTTCCGCCTGCAGCTGCTCCATCTGCTGGGCCAGCTGCTGCAGCAGCGCGTCCACGTCTTCGGGGCGGTAGCCGCGCATGACCTTGTCGAAGGTTACGGTGCGGATCTCCTGGGGTGAAATCATTCAGATCATTCCTTTCGGCGAAAGTGGCGGCACAGTGCCGTCAATATTGGAAATATTGAATAAACAACCGGTCTTTGCGGCTCTTGCCGCCCAGGGCCTCCAGCTTGAAGCGGCCCATGCCCCGCACGGTGAACACATCGCCCTCATACACAGCCGCATGGGCGCTGGTCACGGGAACGTGGTTTATCTCCAGCCTGCCGCCCCGCACAAGGGCCTCTGCCTGACCGCGGCTGCAGCGGAGCATGGCCGCCAGCACCGCGTCCGCCCGCAGGGAGGAGACGGTGGCGGTTTTGCTCTCCCGCTGGGCAGGCTGCACCGGCAGCTGCCCTTCAAACCGCTCGGCCCGGGCCGTCCACCGGCCCACGCTGGCGAGTTCATCGCAGATGAGCGGCGCGACCCGCTCCAGCACGAAGGCATACGCGGTGCCGGGCGCGTCAGGGTCCGGCAGGATGTCGCCCACGCACTCCCGCTCAAGGCCGAGGCCCAGAACGGAGCCAAGATAATCCTTGTGGGCGGGTGCGTCGGAGCCCGCGCCCGCGCAACGGATCAAAACGCAACAAATCGGCGGTTCGCCCGAGGCGCCCGCCGGTTCGAGGCACAGCAGTTTGCGCTCGGCTGCAGGATAGCCGCCCTCAAAGGCGGCCCAGGTGCAGCCGGCCTGGTTCATTGCGGCCTTGGCCAGACTTTGCTCCCGATCCGACAGAAAGCCGCTGTAACGGGCCACGCCCCGGTTCTCTGCGATGCGGCAGAGGTCCTGGGCGCGGCGCATGACAAGGCGCTCCTGATCGTTTTGCGGCGGGATGTAACCCCGCTGCCGCTCATCAGAAGAATACGCCATTGCTTTCTAACTCATCCAGCAGGTCCCCCATGATGTCAACATTGTAGGGGGTGATGATGAAGGTGCTGTTGGCCACCCGCTTCATCTGGCCGTTGTTGGCGTAGGCCACGCCGGACAAAAAGTCCACCAGACGGCGGGAGACCTCCTTGTTGGTGCCTTCCAGATTCAGCACCACAGTGCGCTTCGCGTTCAGGTGATCGGCCACCGTGCTGGCGTCGTCAAAGCGTTCGGGCTTGACCAGGACCACCTGCAGTTGCGTGGTGGCATTGATGTTGACCACCTTGTTCCGCTTGCCGGTGGGCTCGGGCTGATAGCCGTCGTCATCCGCAGCGCTGCGCTGGGGGAACATGTCCTCGTTGTCGTCGTAATAACCGTCGTCCTCTTCGTTCACACCAAGAAATCTTTTAAGCCCGTCGAGCATCGTTCCGTATCTCCTTCCGAAAATGATGAACGCTTCATCCGAAAACATATCATCAGTTAGTATATATTATCGCTATTTTTAGTGTTTCTGTCAACAAAGAAACACAACATTGCCTTATATTCACAGGATTTTGCCGTCATAGAGGTCGGTGCCCTCCACGATGACCTCGTCGAACAGACGCACCTCGTTGTCGGTGCCCACCTTGCCGCCTTCCGGTACAAGGATGTACTCGTCGTCCTGATAAAGCACGGTGATCTTGCGGAAGCGCGCCAGATTGCCGTATTTCACATAGACGCCCTTTTCGCCGTCCACGATGTTCAGCGCCTTGGCGCTGACCCGCACGCCCTTGAAGGATTCGAAGTCGATGCGGGCGGTGGCCGAGGCGAGGCTCAGCACGTCCGCGCCCACATATTCACAGCTGAGAACGAACTTTGCAAGGCCGGAGTCTTCATCCACCGTGACGCTCTCCACCGTGGCGGGCAGGACCTTTTCCGCCGCGCCGGGGAAACTGATGTCCACGCTGGTGACGCCCTCGAACTTTTCGCTTTCCTCCGCGGTGCACACACCGTAGAAGTACCATTTATAATCGGTGACCAGTTTGCCCGCGCCGGAAACTTCGCCCACGCCCGCGCCCTGCTGCAGGGCGTCGGCCATCTCCGCGGCGGACATGTTATCCAGTTCGTCTTTGCTGTACAGCAGCATCTGGGCCGCATCCGCCGCCACGAAGTAGCCGCCGGTGGAAACGGTAACCGCCGCAGGGCTGCCCAGGTTTGCCTGCTGCACCGCCTGCTCCTGGGCGGTCAGCTCCTTCGCGCCGGAAAAATCCCGGATCGCGCCGGTGGTGATCTGGAGCCGGTTCAAAGCCAGAAGATACTCATTGCTTTTGGAGGAGATCTCCTCGTAATTCTGCCGGTCCAGGCCGTCCAGCAGGTCGTACAGCGCCGACTGGCGCTGGGCCAGCAGAACGTCCACATCGGTGCCCACGGTGTTTTCACTGCGCTCCAGCAGTTCCAGCTGGGCGTCCAGCTCGGTGAGGGCGGTGCGGGCGCGGGCCTGGCTGGGGTCGGAATAGATCTCCGCCACCTGGGTGCCCGTTGCCACGCGCTCGCCGTTGGAGACAAGATACCCCATCTGCCCCTCGCCGGGCACCTCCGACTGCTCAAAGACGAGATACCCGCCGCAGGAAAGGCTGTCGGACATATCGTAAAGGATGGCCGTTTCGGTGCGGTAAGGTCGGTCCAGCACTGTGAAGATCTGCACCGCCAGATAGGCCGCGGCAAGGCCCAAGGCGGCGATGATGCCGTATTTGATGATCGAAGCTTTCATGTCCTTCTCCCCCTTTCCCTCTTTGCGGCAGTGCCGCTCATAAACCGAAATGCTCGCGCACCACCTGCTCCGCGCGCTGCACCAGCTGTTCGTCACCGGGGTCCAGCCACACAACGTCCGGCATCCGCCGGAACCAGGTCAGCTGGCGCTTGGCGTAGTTGCGGCTGGCCTGCTTGAGTTTGTCCGCGCAGGCGGCAAGGTCCGCCGTTCCCTCAAAATAAGGAAAAAACTCCTTGTAGCCGATGGCCTGGGCCGCCGTGCGGTAGCGCCCGCGGTTCTCGAACACCAGCTTTGCTTCTTCCAGAAGTCCCGCTTCCAGCATGCGGTCCACCCGGGTGTCGATGCGTCGGTAGAGCTGCGCGCGGTCCGAAGGCGCAAGGCAGAACACCAGCGAATCGAATGGCGGCGTTTCGGGCAGAGACTCCGCCCGCTGCCGGCTCATGGTCTTGCCGGTGAAATAATAAAGTTCCAGCGCGCGCACCACCCGCCCCACGTTGTTGGGGTGGACTGTGGCGGCATAGTCCGGGTCCACGTCCGCCAGTTTTTGGTGCATGGCCTGCGCCCCGAGGTCCGCGGCCTCCCGCTCCAGTTTTTCCCGAAGCGCGGGGTCCGCCTTCTGCTCGGCAAAGCGCACGCCGTTCAAAAAGCTCTCAATGTAAAGGCCGGTGCCGCCCACCAGGATGGGCAGCCTGCCCCGGGCGCAGATGGCCTGCACTTCCCGGTTCGCCGCTTCCACAAAATCCGCCACGCTGAAGGTCTCTTCCGGCGGCAGAAAATCCATCAGATGATGGGGCACGCCCTGCATTTCCTCCCGGGTCGCCTTGGCGGTGCCCACATCCAGCCCTTTGTAGATCTGCATGGAATCGGCGCAGACCACTTCGCCCCCGAGGCGCTTTGCCAGCTGGACCGAAAAAGCGGTCTTTCCGCTGGCGGTGGGGCCGCCCACGGCCACCACAGGCATCTTATCCCAATCGGCCAAACTGCTTTTCCAGCTCCTTTTTGGTAAGTTTCAGCACCACAGGCCTGCCGTGGGGGCAGAAGGGCGGCACCTTTCCGTTCAGAATGTCCTGCGCCAGGGCCATCAGCTCCCGCCGGTCGGACTTGTCCCCCGCCTTGATGGCGGCCTTGCAGGCGATGGAGTGCATCACCCACTGGGTCTTTTCGCTCACCGTCTCCCGGCTGCCCCGGGCAAGGCGGTCCGCCAGTTCGCACAGAAGGCCCTCCACATCGGTGACCGGCACATCCGCCGGCACCGCACGCACCAGCATGGTGTTGCCGCCGAAATCGTCCACCTGCACGCCCGCGTCGTTCAAAAGGTCGGCGTTTTCCAAAAGCGCCGCCTTTTCCGGGGCGGAAAGGTTCACCGTGACCGGGGCCAGCAGAAGCTGGCTGCTGGCCGCGCCGTAGCCGGCGGCAAGCTGCTCGTACAGGATGCGCTCGTGGGCGGCGTGCTTGTCGATGAGGCAAAGCTCGTCCCCCCGCTGGGTGATGATGTAGGTCCGGAACACCTCGCCGACGTATTCCAGCGGCGCTTCCCCGGTTTTCTCCTGCGGGGCGGGCGCAGCCTGCGGCTCGGCAGGCATCGCCTGAAACTGCTCTTGGACAGGCTCGGAAACAGGAGCAGGTTCAGGGCGGACCGTCGCAGGCTCCGCGGGCCGCGGTGCGGGCTGCACAGAGGGCACGGTGCTCAAAGGCAGAGGCTCCGAGCGCAGAGAATCCCGCTGCACCGGGGCGGCGGTGAACGCCGGACGGACGGCGGGAGCGGGGCGCTGCGCGGCGGGTTCGCCGCCCCATCCGCTCAGCCCGGACACTGTGGCCGCCGGCCTTGTGGCAGCGGTGACCGGCGGCGTGATGCGTGTAAGCGTCGGCTGCTTTACAGGTGTGGAAAGGTCCAGCTGTTCCACCTTCTGCGCCGGCTCTTCCAGTTCCGTCTGTTTTGCAAAAGTGAAGTGCTGTTCCCCGCTGCCCGGCTGGGCCAGCGCCGACTTCACCGCGCGGTAGACCGCGTCGAACACGTCGCTTTCGCGGGAGAAGCGCACCTCGGTTTTGGCGGGATGCACATTCACATCCACCAGCTGGGCAGGCATTTCCAGCGCCAGCACACAGCCGGGGAACTTGCCCTGCATCAGGGTGCCCCGATAGGCGTTTTCCAGCGCGGCCATCATGGTGCGGTTCTTGACGAAACGCCCGTTGATGAAGAAGAACTGCATGCCGCGGCTGGCCCGGCAGGCCCGGGGCGGTGTGACAAGGCCGGACACCCGGTAGCCGCCGCTCTCGTCCTGCACCGGCAGAAGATCCTTTGCAAAGTCCCGGCCAAGCACGGCATAGACCGCGCTCTTGAGGCTGCCGTCTCCCGGTGTTTTGTAAAGCTGTTTTCCTTCACGGACGAAAGAAATGGACACTTCCGGGTGGGAAAGGGCGACGCGGCTGACCGTCTCGCCCACGAACGCGCCCTCGCTGGCGTCCTTTTTCAGGAACTTCATCCGGGCGGGGGTGTTGTAGAACAGGTCCCTCACGGTGATGGTGGTGCCCACAGGGCGCGCGCCCGGCTCCATGCCCAGTTCCTCGCCGCCCTCGATGCGGTAGCAGCAGGCGAACTCGTCCGGCTCGGTGCGGGTGAGCACCTCCACCCTTGCCACACTGGCAATGGAGGCCAGGGCCTCGCCCCGGAAGCCCAGCGTGTGGATGCTCTCCAGGTCCTGCTCGCAGGAGATTTTGCTGGTGGCGTGGCGGATGAAGGCGGTGGAGATATACTCCGCCTCGATGCCGCTGCCGTTGTCGGTGACCTGGATGAGGGAAACGCCTCCCTTTTCAATGGCCACGCTCACCTGGGTGGCGCCTGCGTCGATGGCGTTTTCCAGCAGTTCCTTCACCACAGATGCGGGGCGCTCCACCACCTCGCCGGCGGCGATGAGCTCCGCGGTGTGCTTGTCCAGCACATGGATCACGGCCATGGGTCCGTCTCCCCTTTCCTAAGTAAAATCAGTTGCCGAGGGTCTTTTTCAGTTCATAGAGGAAATTCAGCGCCTCGATGGGGGTCAGCGTCTCCACGTCCAGCGCGTTCAGCTTGTCCATCATTTCGCTGGGCACTGCGGGGCTGTTCATCGCCTCCAGCGCCTCAAAGTCCAGCTGGGTGACCCGCTTATTGCTCTGGCTGGCGGCATCCAGCGTCTTGAGCACCTGCTTGGCCCTCTCGGTGACTTCGTCCGGCAGACCGGCCAGCTTTGCCACCTGGATGCCGTAGCTGTCGTCGGCAGGGCCGCGGACGATGCGCCGCAGGAAGGTGATGTCGTCGCCCCGCTTTTTCACGGCGATGTTGTAGTTCTTTACGCCGGGCAGCTGCTCTTCCAGCTCGGTGAGTTCGTGGTAGTGGGTGGCGAACAGGGTCTTGCAGCCGATCTTGCCGGCGATGTGCTCCACCACCGCCCGCGCGATGCTCATGCCGTCGAAGGTGGAGGTGCCGCGGCCGATCTCGTCCAGAATGACCAGGCTCTTGCGGGTGGCATACTCCAGGATCTGGGCCACCTCGGTCATTTCCACCATGAAGGTGGACTGGCCCGCCGACAGGTCATCGGAAGCGCCCACGCGGGTGAAGATGGCGTCCACCACGCCCACGCGGCATTCCTTTGCCGGCACGAAGCTGCCGATCTGGGCCATCAGCGCGATCAGCGCATTCTGGCGCATGTAGGTGGATTTGCCCGCCATGTTGGGGCCGGTGATGATGAGCAGGTTGTTTTCGCCGCAGTCCAGCGTGGTGTCGTTGGGCACAAAGAGGTTGCCTTTGAGCATCCGCTCGATGACCGGGTGGCGGCCCTCCCGGATGAGCAGTTCGCTGCCCTCGTCCACCGTGGGGCGGACATAGTTGTTGTCCGCCGCCACCTGGGCCAGCGCGGTGAGCACATCCAGCTTTGCCACCGCAGCCGCGGTGGACTGGATGCGGCTGAGCTGAGCGGAGAGGTCGAACAGCAGTTCCTCGAACAGCTTGCGCTCCAGAACAAGCAGCCGCTCGCTGGCGCCCAGGATCTTGTTCTCGAGGTTTTTCAGGTCCTCGGTGATGTAGCGCTCGGCGTTCGCCAGCGTCTGCTTGCGCACGAAGTTCGCGGGCACCTGGTCAGTGAAGGACTTGCTGACCTCGATGTAATAGCCGAACACCCGGTTGAAGCCCACCTTCAGGGTGCGGATGCCGGTCTCTTCCTTGAGCTTTGCCTCCATCTGGGACAAAAAGCCCTTGCCGCCGTGAACGATGTCCCGCAGTTCGTCCACCTCCGGCGAGAAGCCCTCGCGGATGACGCCGCCGTCCTTCAATGTGGAGGGAGCCTCTTCATTGATGGCCGCCACGATGCGGTCGTGGATGTCGGTGAGGGGGTCGATCTGCACCGCCAGCGCCTTGAGCTGCGGGCAGTCAAAGCCCTCGGTCAGCTGCCGCAGGCCGGGCAGCTGGGCGCAGGTGGCGGCCAGCGCATAGACCTCCTTGGGAGTGGCGCTGCCGTAGACCGTGCGGGTCATCAGGCGCTCCATGTCAAAGATGTGGCTTAGAGTCTCGATGATCTCGGCCCGCTGCACGCTGTCGCCGAACAGAGCCTGCACACAGTCCAGCCGGTCGTTGATGGCCGGTGCGCTGACCAGCGGCTGTTCCAGCCAGCTGCGCAGCAGGCGCTTGCCCATGGCGGTCTGGGTCTTGTCCAGCACCCAGAGCAGGGTGCCCCGCTTTTCCCGCCCGCGCATGGTCTGGGTCAGTTCCAGGTTGGCCCGGGTCACCGGCGAGAGCTGCATATACTGGGCTTCGGCGTAGCTGACAACGGTCTTGAGCCGCTCCACGCCGTGTTTCTGGGTGCGGCCCAGATAGGTCAGCAGGCCCGCCACCGCAAGCCCGGCAAGGCCGTCCCGGGAAAGGCCGCCGGAAGGCCAGCCCTCATCACCGAACTGGGCCTGCAGCGTGTCCCGGGCGTCGGCATAGGCCTCATTTTCCATCAGTTCCACCGCACAGGCCATGTGCTGCTTGATGTAGGCGGTGACGTCCTTCAGCGAGAGAGTCGCCTCATTGAACAGCACCTCGCTGGGGGTATAGCGGCAGAGCTCGGTGATGATCTGGCCGCTCACCGATGCGCCGCCCAGCTGGGTGGCGTAGGTCTGGCCGGTGGAAACGTCGGCAAAGCAGACGCCGGCCTTGTCCCCTTCCAAGTATATACTGCAGATGTAGTTGTTTTTGTCGTCCTGGAGCATGCTGCTCTCGATGACGGTGCCGGGAGTGATGACACGGATGACGTCCCGCTTCACCAGCCCCTTGGCCAGGGCCGGGTCCTCCATCTGCTCGCAGATGGCCACCTTGTAGCCCTTGGCGATGAGCCGGGCCACATAGCTTTCATAGCTGTGGAAGGGCACGCCGCACATGGGCGCGCGCTCCGGCTGGCCGCAGTCCCGCCCGGTGAGGGTGAGCTCCAGCTCTTTGGACGCGAGGATCGCGTCGTCGTAGAACATCTCGTAAAAGTCGCCCAGCCGGAAAAACAGAATCTCGTCCTTGTGCTGCTGCTTGATCTCAAAATACTGGGCCATCATGGGGGAAAGTTCCGCCATTGTTGCGCTTCACCTGCCTGTTTTCTTTGAAAGGGGCCTTCTATGAAAGGGCGGCGCGGCGGCAGGAGCCGCCGCGCCGTTTGAAATGGTTATTTCGCTCAGCCGCAGCCGCCGCAGGAGGCGCAGCTGCCGCTGCAGCCGGCGGAGGGCGCTTCCACCAGCATCGGGTCGCCGCCGTTCATGGCGGTGTTGATGATGGCGTCGATGTGGCTGATGAGGGCCTCGGCGTCCGCCTTGGCGGCGTTGTAGGCCACCATGCCCTCGCTGGCCATGATCTTGCCGTAGAGGTCGTTGACCTTGGCGTTCAGGGCGGCCACGCGGGCGTCGTCCCGCTCGTCCTTGGAAATTTCGTTGTTCAGGTCCATACGGGCCAGGTTGAACTCGCCGATCATGTCCTGCAGGGCTTCGTCTTCATCGTTGGCCTTGCGGGCCGCGGCCAGGGCCAGATAACGCTCGTCGGTCTGAAGAGCGGCGGCGGCTTTCTTGAAAAGGTCGATCACGTCCATGGTAGTTCTCCTTTTTAGCTGTAAAGTATTTTTGTTTTACACAAGTTCACCTTTGAGAATGGTGCCTTTGCTGGAGGTGAAATGCACCCGGGCATACTGCCCGATGAGGGCTTCATCGCCCGCAAATTCCACCACAAGGTTGTTGGTCAGCCGCCCGGCCAGGGTGCCGGGGGTGCGGCTGTGGCCTTCCACCAGCACCCGCTGGGTGCCGCCCACCAGCGCCGCGGTCTCGGCGTGGGCGATTTTCTCCTGCACCGCCAGAAGGCGGGCCATGCGCTCGGTCTTTTCCTTGTGGGTCACCGGATCGGGCATGGAAGCGGCTTTGGTGCCGGTGCGCTTGGAGTAGATGAAGGTGAACAGCTGCATGTACTGCACCTTCTGAATGAGTTCCAGCGTAGCTTCAAAGTCCTCCTCGGTCTCGCCGGGGAAGCCCACGATGATGTCGCTGGAAAAGGTCACGTCGGGAATTTTTGCTTTGGCGTAGTCGATGAGCTCCAGATACTGCTGCACCGTGTAGTGCCGGTTCATCTCTTTCAGGATGCGGTCGCTGCCGCTCTGCACCGGCAGGTGCAGGTGGTTACAGATGCGCTCTTCGGCGGCGATGACGTCGATGAGTTTGTGGCTGGCGTCCTTGGGGTGGCTGGTCATGAAACGCAGATGGTAGTCCCCCGGCACCTGGCAGAGCATGGTCAGCAGGTCGGCGAAGTCCACCCGGGGTTCCAGGCCCTTGCCGTAGCTGTTCACGTTCTGGCCCAGCAGGGTGATCTCTTTGTAACCCGCCTCCACCAGCTGGCGGAACTCCGCCAGAATGTCCTCGGGGCGGCGGCTGCGCTCTCTGCCGCGCACATAGGGCACGATGCAGTAGGTGCAGAAATTGTCGCAGCCGTACATGATGGGCAGCCAGGCCCGGAAGTCAGAATCGCGGCGGATGGGCACCTCTTCCACGATGTCCGCCCGCTCCACCGGGGTCTGCAAAAGGCGCTTTTTGCCGCCGGTGAGCTTTTGCACCAACAGCTGGGGCAGGGTGTCGATGGCGTTCACGCCGAACACCAGGTCCACAAAGGGGTAGCTCTGGCGCAGCTTGTCCACCACGGTGGGCTGCTGGGCCATGCAGCCGCACAGGCCGATGATGAGCCGGGGCTTTTTCTCCTTGAGGCTCTTCAGCGCGCCCACGTTGCCGAACACCCGCTGCTCGGCGTGCTCGCGCACGGCGCAGGTGTTGAAGAGGATGAGGTCCGCCTGTTCCGGCGCGTCGCACAGGCCGAAGCCCACATCCGCCAGCACGCCCTTGATCTTCTCGCCGTCGTTGACGTTCTGCTGGCAGCCGAAGGAGTGGATATAGGCCAGAGGCGGGGTGTCGTAGAACGAGGCGATGAGCTGCGCCGCCTGTTCGTTGTGTTCAAAATGAAGGATCTCCAATGGGTCGTTTCCCTCCGCTTGGGTGTTGTTTTTACGGACCGGCACCCCTGCTTGTGGCAAACGCGCCGATATACTGATTCAGTATACTATATTTTGCGGTTTCGCACAAGAGCGAAGTGTGCCGCTCACTCCCTGTCCCGCTCCAGGATGGGTTTGAGGTAGCGCCCGGTGTAGGAGGCGGGGTTTTCCGCCACTTCCTCCGGGGTACCGGTGGCCACGATGGTGCCGCCCTCACTGCCGCCCTCGGGGCCCAGGTCGATGATATAGTCCGCACGCTTGATGATGTCCAGGTTGTGCTCGATGATGACCACCGTGTTGCCGCCTTCCACCAGTCGGTCCAGCACGCCGATGAGCTTGTGGACGTCCGCCACATGCAGGCCGGTGCTGGGCTCGTCCAGCACATAAACGGTGCGCCCGGTCTCCCGGCGGGCCAGTTCCAGCGCCAGCTTGACGCGCTGGGCCTCACCGCCGGACAGGGTGGTGGCGCTCTGGCCCAGGGTGATGTAACCAAGGCCCACGTCCATCAAGGTTTGCAGCTTGCGGGCGATCTTGGGCACGTTGGCAAAGAAGGTGCAGGCCTCCTCCACCGTCATGTTCAGCACGTCCGCGATGCTCTTGCCCTTGTACTTGACTTCCAGCGTCTCCCGGTTGTAGCGCGCGCCCTTGCACACCTCGCAGGGCACGAAGATGTCTGGCAAAAAGTGCATCTCGATCTGCACGATGCCGTCGCCCTCGCAGGCTTCGCACCGGCCGCCCTTCACGTTGAAGCTGAACCGGCCGAGACCGTAGCCCCGCATCTTGGCGTCCTGGGTCTGGGCAAAGACATTGCGGATGTCGGTGAATACGCCGGTGTAGGTGGCGGGGTTGGAGCGGGGGGTGCGCCCGATGGGAGCCTGGTCGATGCCGATGACCTTGTCCACATACTCCAGGCCCTCGATGGCCTTGAACTTGCCGGGGCGGCGCTTGGCGCCGTTCAGCTCCATGGCCAGGGCTTTGTAGAACACCTCGTTGATGAGGCTGGACTTGCCCGAGCCGGACACGCCGGTGACGCAGACCATCCGCCCCAGGGGAATGTCCACATTGATATTGCGCAGGTTGTTTTCCGCCGCGCCCACGATGCGCAGCTTGTTGCCGGTGCCCTTGCGCCGGGTGGCGGGCACCACGATCTTCTTACGCCCGGAGAGATAGTCACCGGTGATGCTGCGGGGGGCGGCGCAGATGTCCTCCACCGTGCCGGCGGCCACGATCTCGCCGCCGTGAACGCCCGCGCCGGGGCCCACGTCCACGATGTAGTCCGCCTGACGCATGGTATCCTCGTCGTGCTCCACCACGATGAGGGTGTTGCCCAAATCCCGCAGCCGCTTGAGGGTGGCAATGAGCTTGTCGTTGTCCCGCTGGTGCAGGCCGATGCTGGGCTCGTCCAGCACATACAGCACGCCGGTGAGGGCGCTGCCGATCTGGGTGGCAAGGCGGATGCGCTGGCTCTCGCCGCCGGACAGGCCCGACGCCCCCCGGGAGAGGGTCAGATAGTCAAGGCCCACGCTCTGCAGAAAGCCCAGGCGCTCCCGCACTTCCTTCAAAATTCCGTCGCCGATGAGGTGCTCCTGATGGGTGAGCTCCATCCCGTCCAGGAATTGAAGCTCCTGCCGCACGCTCATCTCGCAGAAGTCACTGATGTTCTTGCCGCCCACCGTCACCGCAAGGCTGGCGGGCTTCAGGCGCTTGCCGTGGCACTCGGGGCACTCCACCCCGTTCATCACGGTGGCGATCTCCTCTTTCATCCACTCGCTGCCGGTCTCCCGGAAGCGGCGCTCCAGATTGTTCACGATGCCCTCAAAGTCGTTGAGGTACCGCCCGGAGCCGAACTCGTTCTCCCGGTGCATCTCGATGCGCTCGCCGCCGGTGCCGTAGAGCAGGGCATTCAGCGCCTTGGCGCTCAGGTCTTTGATGGGGGTATCCAGTGTAAAGCCATAATGCTTTGCAAGGCCCTCGTAGTACATCTCGCTCACCGAGCCCTCGGCGTAGTACCAGCCGCTGGCCTTGATGGCGCCCTCCCGGATGGAGAGCTCCTTGTTGGGGATGATGAGCTCCGGGTCCACCCGCATGAAGGTGCCGAGGCCGGTGCACCGCTCGCAGGCGCCGAAGGGGTTGTTGAAGCTGAACATCCGGGGTTCCAGCTCGTTCACCGACACACCGTGCTCCGGGCAGGCGTAGCTCTGGCTGAACTGCATGGTCTCCCCACCCGGCACATCCACCGTGACCAGCCCGCCGGTGAGGGCAAGGGCGGTCTCCAGGCTGTCGGCAAGACGGCTGTGGACGTTCTCGTTGATGACCAGACGGTCCACCACGATCTCCACCGTGTGCTTTTTGTTCTTTTCCAGAGAGATCTCCTCGTCCAGGTCGTACATGTTCCCGTCGATGCGCACCCGGGCGTAGCCACCCCGGCGGGCGGCGTCCAATTCCTTCTGCTGGGTGCCCTTGCGGCCGCGCACCACCGGCGCCAGCACCTGGAAGCGGGTGCCGGCGGGCAGTTCCAGCACGGCGTCCACCATCTGGTCCACCGTCTGCTGGCTGATGACCCGGCCGCACACCGGGCAGTGCGGGATGCCGATGCGGGCGTACAAAAGACGCAGGTAGTCGTAAATTTCCGTCACCGTGCCCACGGTGGACCGGGGGTTGCGGTTGGTGGTCTTCTGGTCGATGGAGATGGCGGGCGAAAGGCCCTGGATGTCGTCCACATCCGGCTTTTCCATCTGGCCCAGGAACATGCGGGCGTAGCTGGAAAGGCTCTCCATATAGCGGCGCTGGCCGTCGGCGTAGATGGTGTCGAAGGCGAGGCTGGACTTGCCCGACCCGGACAGGCCGGTCATAACGATCAGCTTGTCCCGCGGGATGGTCAGGTCCACGTTTTTCAGGTTGTGCTCCCGCGCACCCTTGATAACGATTTTATCGTTGCTCACAGATATACTCTCCCTTGGTCAGTTTGCTCAGCGGCGGCCCCGGCGCTTCTTGGGCGCTTCCGGCTCCTCGGTGGGGTTCTCGCCCCGGCGCAGCCGGTCGATGCGGTCGCGCAGGAAAGCGGCGTGCTCGAACTCCAACAGACGCGCCGCCTCCTTCATCTCCCGGGTCAGCCGGGTGATGAGCTGTTCCCTCTCGGCCTTGCTCATGCGGTGGCCGGAAAGTTTTTCGTTCTCCTTGTGGTCGCTGATCTCGATGCCCTCGCGGATGCTCTTGACGATGGTCTTGGGCACGATGCCGTGGGCCTCGTTGTAGGCCATCTGGATGGCGCGGCGGCGCTCGGTCTCGGTGATGGCCCGCTCCATGCTGGGGGTGACCTCATCAGCGTACATGATGACCACGCCGTCGGCGTTGCGGGCCGCGCGGCCGATGGTCTGCACAAGGCTGGTCTCACTGCGCAGAAAGCCCTCCTTGTCCGCGTCCAGAATGGCCACCAGCGACACTTCCGGCAGGTCCAGGCCCTCGCGCAGCAGGTTGATGCCCACGATCACGTCGATGGAGCCGGTGCGCAAGTCCTTGATGAGTTCCATGCGCTCGAAGGTGTCCACTTCGTGGTGCATGTATTTCACCTTTACACCGTGCTCGGAAAGGAAGTCGGTCAGATCCTCGGCCATCTTCTTGGTGAGGGTGGTCACCAGCACGCGCTCGTTTTTGGCGGTGCGCAGGTTGATCTCGCCCAGCAGGTCCTCGATCTGGCCCTCCACGGGTTTCACGATGATCTGCGGGTCCAGAAGGCCGGTGGGGCGGATGACCTGTTCGGCAATTTGGGTGCTGTGTTCCCTCTCGTATTCGCCGGGGGTGGCGCTGACGAACACGATCTGGTTCAGCTTTTCTTCCACCTCCTCGAATTTGAGGGGACGGTTGTCAAAGGCGGAGGGCAGGCGGAAACCGTAGTCCACCAGGGTGCGCTTGCGGGCATAGTCGCCGCCGTACATGGCCCGCAGCTGGGGCAGCATGACGTGGCTCTCGTCCACGAAGAGCAGAAAATCCTTGGGGAAATAGTCCAGCAAGGTGGTGGGGGTGGAGCCTGGGGCGCGGCCGCTGAGCACGGCGGAATAGTTCTCGATGCCCTTGCACATGCCCACTTCCTGGAGCATCTCCATATCATAACGGGTGCGCTGGGCGATGCGCTGGGCCTCCAGCAGCTTGCCCTCCTCGGTGAACTTGCGCACCTGAACGTCCATCTCTTCCTGGATGCGGGCAAGGCCGGCGCGCATCTTCTCCGGCGAGACGATGTAGTGGCTGGCCGGGAAGATTGCCACGTGCTTGATGACATTCTTGCGCTCGCCGGTGAGGGGGTTCATCTCGCTGATGCGGTCCACCTCGTCGCCGAAGAACTCCACCCGGATTGCGGTGTCGCTGGCGTAGGCAAGGTTTATCTCCACCGTGTCGCCCCGGACGCGGAACTTGTTGCGTACGAAATTGATGTCGTTGCGTTCGTATTGCAGCTTCACCAGCCGGCGGCACAGTTCGTCCCGGTCCATCTGCATGCCGGGCCGCAAACTGATGACCATGCTGCGGTAGTCGATGGGGTCGCCCAGGCTGTAGATGCAGGAGACGCTGGCCACGATGATGACGTCCCGCCGCTCGGAGAGGGCCGCCGTGGCGGAGTGGCGCAGGCGGTCGATCTCGTCGTTGATGGCACTGTCCTTCTCGATGTAGGTGTCGGTGGAAGGAATGTAGGCCTCCGGCTGATAGTAGTCGTAGTAGGAGACGAAATATTCCACCGCGTTCTCGGGGAAGAACTCCCGGAACTCGGTGCACAGCTGGGCGGCCAGCGTTTTATTGTGGGCCAGCACCAGTGTGGGCCGGTTCACCTTGGCGATGACGTTGGCCATGGTAAAGGTCTTGCCGCTGCCGGTCACGCCCAGCAGAGTCTGGGCCTTGTCCCCCCGCAGGATGCCCTCGGCCAGTTTTTCGATGGCCTGGGGCTGGTCGCCGGTGGGCTGATAGCTGGAAACAAGTTTAAACTGATCCATGGTTCTCCTTTTTGCCTTGCTCGAGGGCTTTTTCCTTACTGCCCGCCACGCCCTGCATCAGCGTCGGCTCCACGGCGGGCATTCTGCCCGATTGCTGCAAAGAGATGTAGTCCCCTTCCTTGTCCACGATGATGTGGTCCAGAAAACGGATGCCCAGGCTGGCCAGGGCATTGGCCAGCTCCCGGGTGAACTGGATGTCGGAGGGACTGGGCAGCGCCGCCCCTGCCGGGTGGTTGTGAGCCAGCACAGCCTGGGTGGCGTGGCACTGCACCGCCAGCCGGGCGATTTGAGTGCGGGCCATGGCCGCCTCGTTCACAGTGCCCTCGGTGACCTTTTGCAGCTTGATGGGGCAGTTGCGGTCATCCAGAAACAGAACGTAGACCTGCTCGGTCACCGCGCCGTAAAACTGCGGGATGAGGTAGGCTGCCACCTCTTCCAGGTCTTGAAATGCCCGGGGCGCGCGGGCGCGGTTCTGGCTGTAGTAGCGGTTGGCGGCGTGCATGGTGGTGAGCAGCCGGGCCACCGCCGGCCCCGCTCCCTCCACGGTGAGGATGTCGGCCTCGCTGGCCTCCAGCACCTGGCACAAGCTGCCGAAGCGTTCAATGAGGCGGTGGGCCAGAGGATTTGTGTCCTTGCGGGGAATGGCCAGATACAGGATGTACTCCAGCACTTCGTGCTCGGCAAAGCCGGAAAAGCCGCCTTGCTGGGCGAACCGCTTGCGCATCCGCTGGCGGTGGTTCATGTGAAGGCTCTTCTCCTGCGGCATCCTGCACCCTCCTTTCCTGCTGTTTTGCGCTTTACGCCGTATCTGATTTATTATATACTATTTGCAGGCAATTTTAAAGAGAGGGGCCAAGCGATTTGAAACAATTTACCGCCGGCGCAAACGAGGACGGAGCGCGGCTTTCCCGCTTTGTGGAGAGCGTCACCACCGGCCTGCCCGCCAGCCTGCTTTACAAGAGTTTCCGCAACAAGCGCATCAAGGTGAACGGCAAGCGCCAGACGCCGGACTACCGCCTTTGCAAGGGGGACGTGGTAGAGCTTTACATCAACGACGAGTTCTTTGCCGCCGCGCCCCAAAAATCCGCCCCCGCCCGGCGGATGCCCGCTTTGAAGGTGGTGTATGAGGACGAGGCCCTTGCCGTTCTCTACAAGCCTGCCCACCTGCTGTGCCACGGCGACCGCACCGGCGACGTCAGCCTTGTGGACGCCTTCATCGCTTATCTTGCCCAAAAAGGCGAGTTTGACCCGCAAGCGGAGGCTTCTTTCAAGCCGGCGCTGTGTAACCGGCTGGACCGGGGCACCGAAGGGCTGGTGGTGGGCGCCAAGACGTATGCCGCCTTGCGGGACATGAACGCCGTCATCCGGGACGACCTTGTGCGCAAGGAGTACCTGACTATCACCTTCGGGGTGCCCACTGCGGGGCGGCATGTGGCCTACCTGCGCCACGACGAAAAGAACAACAAGGTGAAGGTGCAGGCAGAGCCCGGCGAGGGCTTCAAGCAGATCATCACCGACGTGACGGTGGAACGCACCGAAGGCCCCTTCGCCCTCTGCCGCGTCGGCCTTGTGACGGGGCGCACCCACCAGATTCGTGCGCATCTTGCCTTTCTGGGCGCGCCGGTGCTGGGCGACATCAAATACGGCAACCGCAAGTGGAACGAAAAGACCGGCTTCAAGATCCAGGCCCTCTGCGCGGTGAGCCTCACCTTTGCCCAGCTGCCGCCGGAAAATACGCTCTGCGCCCTCAGCGGCAAAACCATCCGGCTGGAGCACCCGGCCATTCTGGACAAATTCGCCTCGCTGGCGAGGAAATAAGCCCTTCTCCCCGTTTTTGCAAAAAGTACGGCGGCCCGCCTCCCTCCTTGGGAAACGGGCCGCCGTTTTTTTGTTTTTTCAGAAGAAGCTGACCTGACTGGTGTCCGGCAAGTCGCCGAGAGCACCCACGTTTTTCAGGTTCTCCATCACCGCGCTGGACACGCCGCAGGCCTGCTGCAGCTCCTCCACCGACAGGTATTCCTGCCCGTTGATGGTGGCCGCTTCCAGCGCCTGAGCCGCCGCCTCGCCCACGCCTTTCAGCGAGGCAAAAGGCAGACGTACCTTGCCGTCCTCCACCATGTAGCGCACGGCGCGGCTCTTGCCCAGCTCGATGGGCAGGAACTCATAGCCCCGGGCCAGCATCTCGTTCACCAGTTGCAAGGACACCTGGATGTCCTCATCCTTGGCCTTCTTTTCCTCCTTGAGGCGCTGTTCCACCTCCCGCAGGTGTTGCTGGGCCACCTTGACGCCGCCCACAGCGGCCTCATAGTCGATGTCGTCGCCGCGCACGGTGAAGTAGGTGGCGTAAAACGCCTGGGGATGATAGACCTTGAACCACATCAGCCGGATGGCTGCGATGAGGTAAGCCACCGCGTGGGCCTTGGGGAACATGTACTTTATCTTGCGGCAGGAGTCCATGTACCAGTCCGGCACGCCGCACTCCTTCATCTTCTCCTCCGCTCCCGGCGGGAAGCCCCCTTTTGCCACCTTGCCCTTTCGGGTGAGCTCCATGATGTTGAAGGCCAGCTTGGGTTCCAGACCCTTGTGCAGCAGGTAGGTCATGATGCTGTCACGGCAGCCGATAACGTCGGAAATGGTGCAGATCTGGTTTTTGATGAGGTCCTGGGCGTTGCCGTTCCACACGTCGGTGCCGTGGGACAGGCCAGAGATCTGGATCAGATCGCTGAAATTCTTGGGCTGGGCTTCGATGAGCATCTGCCGCACGAAGGGGGTGCCCAGCTCCGGGATGCCGAAGGTGCCGGTCTGGCTGCCGATCTGCTCCGGGGTGACACCCAGCGCCTCGGTGCTCACCAGCAGGCTGATGACCCGCTGGTCGTTCATGGGCACCTGGTCCATGGGGATGCCGGTCATGTCCTCCAGATACTTGTACATGGTGGGCACATCGTGGCCCAGCTCGTCCAGCTTGAGCAGCGTATCGTGGAGGTATTTGAATTCGAAGTGGGTGGTCAGCACACCCTTGTCCTTGTCGTCGGCGGGGTGCTGGATGGGGCAGAAGTCCTGAATTTCGTGCACGTCCGGCACGACCACCATGCCGCCCGGGTGCTGGCCGGTGGTGCGCTTGACGCCGGTGCAACCCACGGTGAGGCGGTTCTCCTCGGCGCGGTTCACCGTGCGGCCCCGCTCTTCCAGGTACTTCTTCACATAACCGTAGGCCGTCTTGTCCTGCAGGCCGGACACAGTGCCCGCCTTGAACACGTACTCCTTGCCGAACAGCTCTTCCGTGTAGCGGTGGACCTGGCTCTGGTACTCGCCAGAGAAGTTCAGGTCAATATCCGGCTCCTTGTCGCCGTCGAAACCCAGGAAGGTCTCGAAGGGGATGTCGTGGCCGTCCACGATGAGCTGCGCGCCGCAGCGGGGGCAGGTCTTGTCCGGCAGGTCGAAGCCGTCCGCCACGCTGCCGTCGGTGATGAACTCGCTGTACTGGCACTTGGGGCACAGATAGTGAGGCGGCAGGCTGTTCACCTCGGAGATGCCCGAGAAGTGAGCCACGGCGGAGGAGCCGACGGAACCACGGCTGCCCACCTGATAGCCGCCGGCGTTGGAGTAGGCCACCAGCTTGACGGCAATGACGTACAGCACGGCGAAACCGTGGCCGCAGATGGAGTCCAGCTCCCGCTGCAGGCGGGTCTGGACGATTTCGGGCAATGGGTCGCCGTAATGCTTTTTGGCGGTGGACCAGGTGGCGTCGCGCAGCTGCTGCTCCGCGCCCTCGATGGAGGGCGGGAAGGTGCCCTTGGGAATGGCCCGGATGCCGCCGTCGCACATGTCGGCGATTTTGTTCGGGTTCTTCACCACGATCTCGAATGCCTTGTCCTTGGGCAGATAGTAGAACTGGTCCAGCATGTCCTGAGTGGTGCGGTAGTAAAGAGGAGCCTGGTTGTCGGCGTCCTTGAAGCCGTTGCCCGCCTGCAGCACCGCCCGGTAGACCGAGTCCTCCGGGTCCTGGAAATGCACGTCGCCGGTGGCCACCACCGGCTTGTGCAGCACTTCGCCCAGCTTGATGATGGTGCGGTTGAAGTCCTGTATCTTCTCGATGGAGTCCACCAGGTGCTCCCGCAGCATGTACTCGTTGTTGCCCAGGGGCTGCACTTCCAAAAAGTCGTAGTATTCCGCGATGCGGCACAGCTCTTCAAAGCTGCGGCCCTCCACAACCGCCCTGTAAAGTTCACCAGCCTCACAGGCAGAACCAATGATAAGGCCCTCCCTGTATTTGTCCAGCACGCTGCGGGGAACGCGGGGTTTTTTGAAGAAATACTTGGTGTGGGCCTCGCTGACGATTTTATAGAGGTTTTTCAGGCCCAGCTGGTTGCGCACCAGGATGATGAGGTGATAGTACTTCTTTTTGATGACCGCCGTGTTTCCGCCGCCCAGGCCGGTGTTGATCTGCTCCACCGTCTTGACCCCTTTGAGGGCCAAATCCTCCAGCATCTTGCAGAAGATTTTTGCCAGAGCCATGGCGTCGTCCACCGCGCGGTGGTGGTTGAAGGGCTCAATTTCAAGGTGGTCGTTGATGGTGTCCAGCTTGTAGTTGCGCAGGCCGTGATAGAGGTTCTGGGCCAGAGGCAGGGTGTCGATGTAGGAATTCTCCAGCCGCAGGCCGGCCTTTTCCGCCGCCGCACGCATGAAGCGCATATCAAAGTTATGGGCGTTGTGGGCAATAAGCACCCGGTCGCCCGCGAACTCCATGAACTGTTTGATGGCCTCGTCCGGGCCCGGTGCGTCGGCCACCATGGCGTCGTTGATGCCGGTGAGCTCCACGACTTTGGGCGGGATGGGTTTGCCGGGGTTCACAAAGGTGCCGAAGGTCGCCGTTATCCCGCCGTTCTCCACCAGCACCGCGCCGATCTCGGTGAGGGCCTCGGTCTTGGGGTCGAGGCCGGTGGTCTCGGTGTCGTAGATCACAAAGCTACCGGACAGCGGCCCGGCCGCTTCGCCATAGACCACCGGCACCATATCGTCCACAAAATAGGCCTCGCAGCCGTAGATGAGCTTGAAGTCCGGGTCGCTTTTGCGGATGGCCTCGGCGGCCAGCATCGCCTCGGGGAAGCCCTGGCAGACGCCGTGGTCGGTGATGGCGATGGCCCGGTGGCCCATGCGGTGGGCGGTGCGGACGATCTCGCCCGGGTCGCAGAAGCCGTCCATGCTGGAGAGCTTGGTGTGCAGGTGCAGCTCCACGCGCTTTTGGGGGGCGTTGTCCTCCCGCTTTTTGCGCTCCACCTGCAGCACGTCATATGGATACACCACATAGTCGTGCTCGTACTTGTCATAGGCGCACTCGCCCTTCAGCACGAGGGTGGTCCCCTTCTTCACTTCTTCCCACTTGGAATAATCCTCGCCGTCCCGGCTGCGCAGTTTCAGGCTGATGGAGCCGGTGTAGTCGGTGATGGACACGATGTAGCTCTTCTGGAAGTTGCCCTTGACCTCCACGGCGAACACATCGCCCCAGATGGTGACCTTGCCGCTGTCGCTGCCCAGGTCCTTGAGCGGGGTGACATTGTTCGGCTTGAAGTTCTTGCCGTGGAACACGCTCACCGGCTTGTCGGTGAGGTCGAGGCCCGGTATCTTGAAATCGGGCGGCTGTTTCTTCTCCTCAAAGCGGGGCGCGGGCGCCTTCTGCATCACGCGCTTCTCCCATTCGTCGGCGCTCACGGAACTGTTCTGTTCCAGCGTGACGGTGGGCAGCACGCCGGTGCGCTGTTCCACCAGCTTGGCCAGGGTGCTGCCAAAATCGATGCCATCCAGGATGTTCTTGCCCACCGGCACTGTGATGGTCAGCTGGGTGCCCTGCAGCGCAAAAGAGGCGTGGTCCAGAAAACCGTTCACCGGCAGCCCTTCGCTGCGCAGCTCGTCTATCATCGCCCGCAGGCTCTCTTCGGTGATGGTCTCAAAGGGGAAATAGTTGCACACCATCAGTTCCAGCCCTTCAAACTGGGGCGCAAGTGACGCGCAGAGACGCCCGCACAACTCGATCGGCAGAGGCGCCGCGCTGCGCAGGCTTATCTTCAGTTTTCGGCTGATGCGCAGCAGTTCCACCTGCTCCACGAGCACCCCCGCAAAACAGCGGGCAAAGGTCTCGTCGGCATTGAACTGCGGCCACAGCTGGCTCACCAATGGCTTCAATGGTCTTTCTCCCTTTCCTTGTGACAAAGCGCAGCCCGCGGGCAGGGCAAAAGCCCCGCCCGCAGGCAGATAAAGCAGCTCTTACAGCTTGTAAATTTCGTCCACCAGCTGGCCAACGATGTCGCCCCGCAGCATCCGGATCTTCTCGCCGCGGATGAACAGCAGCGCCTCGTCCTTGCCGCCGGCGATGCCGATGTCCGCCTCCCGGGCCTCGCCGGGGCCGTTGACAACGCAGCCCATCACGGCCACCTTGATGGGCTTTTTGTAGCCCTTGAGGCGCTGTTCCACCTCGTCGGCGATTTTGGCCACCGGGATGTTGGTGCGCCCGCAGGTGGGGCAGCTGATGATCTCCGGCCCGCCCACGGCGTGGCCGGCGGCCCGCAGGATGTCAAAGCCCGCCTGCACCTCTTTTTCCGGCTCGTCGGTCAAGGAGACCCGCAGGGTGTCGCCGATGCCCTCCATCAGAAGGCCGCCGATGCCCATGCCGGACTTGATGAGGCCCATGCGGTAGGTGCCCGCCTCGGTGACGCCCACATGCAGCGGGTAGTCGCACCGCTCGCTCAAAAGGCGGTAGGCCTCCATCATACGGGGCACATTGCTGGACTTGATGGAGATGACGATGTTGTCAAAATCGTATTTTTCCAGCAGAGAGACGTGGTACATGGCGCTTTCCACCAGCGCTTCGGGCACCGGCGCGCCGTACTTGGCCAGCACCTCTTTTTCCAGGCTGCCGGCGTTCACCCCAATGCGGATGGGGATGTTCTTCGCCTTGCAGGCGGCGGCCACCTCTTTCACGTGGTCGTCGCCGCCGATGTTGCCGGGGTTCAGGCGGATCTTGTCCACCCCCGCGTCCACACAGGCCAGAGCGATGCGGTGGTTGAAGTGGATGTCCGCCACGAGGGGGATGTCCACGGCGTTCTTGATGGCTTCGATGAGGCGCACATCCTCCAGGGTGGGCACGCTCACCCGCACGATCTGGCAGCCCGCCTCGGCCACCCGCACCGCCTGGGCAACGTTGCCTGCCACGTCGTCGGCGCGCACGTTGAGCATGGTCTGCACCGCCACAGGGTTGTGGCCGCCGATGGTGAGGTTGCCGATGGTCACTTCACGCTTGACCTTGCGCATGTTTTTTCCCTCTTTTCTTATTTAAAACAACCGGGTGATGTCGTTGAAGGTGGCAAAGATCATCACAGCGAACAGGAAGAAGAGCCCCGCCATGTTCACCCATATCTCAAACTTTTTGGGCAGCGGGCGGCGGAAGATGCCCTCGATGAAAAGGAACACCAGCTTGCCGCCGTCCAGCGCCGGGAAGGGCAGCAGATTGAAGATGCCCAGGTTCACGGTGAGCAGCGCCAACAGGCTGAGCACCTCGGAAATGCCCATGCCCGCCGCCTGATTGATGGCGCTGACGATGCCCACCGGGCCGGAGAGCTCGGTCACGCTGACCCGCTGGGTCACCAGGTCCACCAGAGAGCGAAACACCAGCCGGGCGTAGAACAGGGTGTAGTCGAAGGCCTGCCCGATGACGTTCAGCGGTGTTTTTTCCAGCGCATAGACCTTGAAGCCCATGTTCATAGTGACGCTGTCGCCGTTTTGCACCTGGTCAAAATGGACGTCGTCGATCTGCACTTTTTCACCGTTCCGCTTCACGGTGAAGTCGGCGGTGAAGTCCTCGCTGCGCTGTAACTCGTATATAATATCGTTGGCCACAAAGCAGCGGCGGCCGTTGATGGCCAAAATCTCGTCTCCCACCTGCAGGCCGGAGGCCTCCACTGCGGAGCCTTCCTCCACCAGCGCCACAGTGCGGCTGGCGAGAGTGTCGCTGCCGGAGAACAGGATCAGCAGGACCACAAAGCCCAGCACCAGATTCATCACCGCGCCGGCAGCCACCACGATGATGCGTTTCCAAACCTTGACCTTGGGAAAGGGCAGGCCGGTCTTCGCCTCCGGCGGCAGGTCCGGGTCGATGAACTGCTCATCCTCCGAAAGCTCTTCGTCCTCCCCGTCCATGCTCACATAGCCGCCCACAGGCAGTGCGCGGATGCTGTACCGTGTTCCGTTTTTCACCCGGCTGAACAGCGCAGGCCCCATGCCGATGGAAAACTCGTTGACCTGGATGCCCGCCTTTTTCGCGCATACGAAATGGCCCAGTTCGTGGATCATCACCACCAGACCAAAGATGAACACCGAAACGACGGTCGTGATCAGAATTGACATATGCCCTTGTTTGCTCGCTTTCTTATTTACTCGCAGGCTCTCTCCCCTGTCAAGTCAGATGACTTTGCACAAAGGCACGGGCCATGCGGTCACACTCGTACACATCGGCGAGGGTGTAGCCGCCGCCGAAGGAGTCGCTGTCCACCACTGCCTCCACCAGACGGCCGATGTCCAAAAAGCCGATCTTGTCCTCCAGGAACAGGCGCACGGCCTCCTCGTTGGCGCCGTTGGCGGCGCAGGGGCCAAGGCCGCCCTTGGCGATGGCCTTTTTGCAGGCGGCAAGGCAGCGGAAGGTCTCCTCGTCCGCCACATCGAAAGTGATGGACTTGAGGGTGGTGAAATCAAGTTCCGGGGCACAGCCGGGGGCCCGCTCAGGCCAGGTCAGGGCGTACTGGATGGGGATGCGCATATCCGGCACGCCCAGCTGCGCCAGGATGGAATTGTCGCTGAACTGCACCATGGAGTGAATGATGCTCTGGCGCTGCACCACCACCTGCACCTTTTCGGGCGGCAGGCCGAACAGCCACACCGCCTCGATCAGCTCCAGGCCCTTGTTCATCAGGGTGGCAGAGTCGATGGTGATCTTGGCGCCCATGTTCCAGTTGGGATGCTTGAGGGCGTCCGCCTTGGTCTTGCCCGCCAGCTCCTCCTTCTTCATTCCGAAGAAGGGGCCGCCGGAGGCAGTGAGCAGGATCTTGGTGAGAGCTTTGGCGGAATGAGCGTCCTGCAGGCACTGGAAAATGGCGGAATGTTCACTGTCCACCGGCAGAAGCTTCGCATTGTGGCTTTCCGCCGCTTTTGTCACAAGATAGCCGCCGGTGACAAGGCTTTCCTTGTTGGCCAGGGCCACGTCACAGCCGCTTTCCAGCGCCGCGAGGGTGGCCCCCAGGCCGGCGATGCCCACCACAGCGTTGAGCACCACATCCGCCTCGCCCATACCGGCCAGGGTCACGATGCCCTCGGCGCCTTCCAGCACCTTGGGCGCGTTCGCGCGGCCCGCAAGGGCACCTTTGAGTTTCTGACAGGCCGCGGGGTCTGCCACCGCCACATAGCGGGGATGAAATTCTTCGATCTGCTCCAGCAGTTTATCCACGCTGGAATTGGCGGCCAGTGCCCGGACCTCATATCCCTGGCTGCGGGCCACGTCCAGGCTCTGGGTGCCGATGGAGCCGGTGGAGCCCAGCAGCGTGATGCTTTTTGCCATAGCTCTTTCCTCCGTGAAATTTCACATCATGGTCCTGAACCAGACGGCCAGGGCCACCAGCGGGGTGATGAACAGCACGCTGTCGAACCGGTCCATGATGCCGCCATGGCCCGGGAAGATGGTGCCGTAGTCCTTGATGCCCAGCTGGCGCTTGATAGCCGAAGCGAAAAGGTCGCCCAGGATGCCCAGCACCGAACAGCCCATGCCCAGCAGGAACACCGCGATATAGCCGAACATGCTGCCCGCAGCATGGCCGGTGAGCCCGCGGGCGGCCAGGGTGCACAGCACACCCACCACGCCGGAGCCCAGGATGCCGCCGATGGCGCCCTCCACCGTCTTGTGAGGGCTCACCAGCGGGGCCAGCTTGTGCTTGCCGAACAACCGCCCGGTGAAGTAGGCGAAGGTGTCGCCGCCCCAGGCGAAGGCCAGCGCCATGAGGATGAGGTACACCGCTTCATAGCCGTATTCTTCCACCGGCAGCCGGGCCTTGATGAAGACCAGCGAATAGAAGGCGGTCCAGATGACCACGCCCACGGCGCACACGCCGCTGAGGCGGGCGACGTTCAGGTTCTGGTTAAACCATATGAGGCATATCGCCAGATATAGCACAAAAAGAAAGCTGATAGGCGCGATCAGCAGTTTTTCCGGCGCCGCCGCGGACAGGATCAGCAGCACCGTGTACACCGAAAAGCCTCCGAAGACCCAAGGGCCGCGCTTGCCAAGATCGAACGCCTCATAGATCTCATGCACGGCGATCAGGCAGATCAGGGCGACCACGATCTCAAAGACCGGTGTGTTGAACAGGCACAGAACCACCGCCAGCAGGGCAAGCCCGAAGATAGAGGTGATGATCCGTGTTTTCATTGAAATTCTCCCCCTTTTTCCGCAGTCAGATGCCGCCGAAACGACGGCTGCGGTGACAGAATTCCAGTATGGCGGCATCCAGATCCGCCCGGGTGAAGTCGGGCCAGAGAACGTCCATCTCCACCAGTTCCGAATAGGCCGCCTGCCAGAGCATGAAGTTGGACAGGCGCTTTTCGCCGCTGGGCCGCAGGATGAAGTCCGGGTCTTTCTGGCCGCGAGTGTACATGTGGTCGCTCATCATCTCTTCGGTGATGTCCTGCGGTTCCAGCTTGCCCTCTTTCACCAGCTCGGCCAGCTGCCGGGCCGCCCGAACGATCTCGGGCCGTCCGCCGTAGTTCACGGCGATGTTCAGCGTCATGCCGGTGTTGCCGGCGGTCTTGGTCTCGATCTCGTCCATCAGCTGCTGATGCCGGAGCTCCAGCACCGAGCGGTCGCCAAGGAACACCACGCGGTTGTTCTCTTTCTGGTAATCGAAGGCTTTGACAAGATACTCGCCGAACAGTTTCATGATGGCGCCCACCTCGTCCTGGGGGCGGCGCCAGTTCTCGGTGGAAAAGGCGTAGAAGGTCACCGACTCCACCCCCAGCTGGTTGCAGTAGCGGGTGATGTCCTGAAAGACTTCGGCCCCCTTTTTGTGGCCCGCGGTGCGGGGCAGGCCCCGCCGCTTGGCCCAGCGGCCGTTGCCGTCCATAATGATGGCCACGTGCCGGGGCAGCTTGTCGAAGTCCACCAGCGCGGCGGTGTCCTCCTTGGGTTTAAACAGTGGCATCGGTTAACTCCCTTTGCTTCCTTCGGCGGTTTCCCAGAATAGGACGGTGCGGAGCGATTCGCTCCGCACCGCAATCGGTGTGCAGGGGTCAGCCTTTACACCGCCATCAGTTCCTCTT